>DATIEU010000235.1:0-3975 GCA_035455565.1 Steroidobacteraceae bacterium
CAGTTCAGAACCCGAAGCGGACTAGCCCAGCGTCTCACAGATTCCCCAAAGACATCAGCAAGTGGAAGCTTCCCGCCTCCTCACCTCTCGGTGCGACCCTTCTGGGTTTTAGCGAGCGGAAACCATCTGGAATTCCCGTGGCCACGGTCTACGACCGTGGTACCGTGGTCAGTTCCAGCTTTCCTTCTCGCCGAAACCTCAGTGGGTCCCCAGGCCTCCAGTGAAGTCGGCAGACACCCCCCACGTACTGCTGCTCCTAAAAAAACAAGAAGGCGACGAGTCGCTCACAGACCCGTCGCCTTACCAAGGAATGCAGCTTGCTGACTAGCTCCTTAAGCAACCAGTAAAGACTGAAACCCGCAGAAAAGACTCCCGACTCCTTTTCAGCTCACCTCCAAACGCCTAGGTTCAGGGGCGGCCCCCCGAAGCGGGGATGTCCCCTGGAACCGATTGTTGGGCGTCACGCACCATTGAACCGCAGTGCCTTTGGTTTGATCGCAGGTATCTCACAATGCTGCCAACTATCAGCTTGAACGTTGGATCGATGTCCATGCCCGCACTCCGAAGCGCCTTTGCCGTCCATTTGTTGCATGTGTTTAGCATGTAGTACCGGCCTTCGCCATCATAGAACTGGCTATTGCCGTAGATTCCCTGGGTCAGAACTACGATCTGGCCGGCTGGTCCCCGAGCAAAGCTGTTGGCCAAGAATGCCTTGAGGGATGCCAGTTCTGCATCCGAAATGCACGTCTCTAAGACCTCGCTGCCAGAAAAGTATCGCTTTGGGTCGTCTGGAACTGCGACCACGTGGAGGACTGCCCCTTGTGACCAGAACATTGCTTGGAATGTGAGGGCCGTCGTGACTTCCTGCGCCTGGTAGAAACCCTTGTCCCCCCATCCGAGTTCGTAGTACTCGACGGCACCGAACCGAGCCGCCAGCTCCGGGACCGCGGCGTTCAGGTGGTGAGCAGGAACGACAAGACCAGCGTGCCACCCATGAGTGGAAATGTAGAGCCGGTTTGAATGAACGGCCTCGCCGCTCTGCTCGGGCTCAACGACGTAGGGCCTTCCCGAGCATGCGCTCAAGGCCAGAGTCAAGAGCGCGATGCGCCCGAAGTTCATGGTTCCTTCAGTGGCACCCAACAATGATTAGGCGGATCGGCAGAAGAGCCGGATCCGTGATTTTCTCCCGGCATAATAGGCCATTGATTCTGCTGGACAGTATACCGGGATCGTTTTCATCTCCATCGGTTGTGGTCTGGGAGGACATTTACGGCGGCATCGCGGATCGGCATAACATACCAGTCCGGACTGCAAACTAAGGGAGTGATTCTTGCGCGTGTTCAGATACTTGTCAACGTTCTTCAGTAGGAAGAACGGTGTCTTTGCCCCATTTCCAGCGGGGACAGGCCTATCGGCGGTATGACCCCACCTCAACTCTTTAACTTGGGGCGGAGGGGCTTATCCAATATGTGCGCGCGTCGAACGGACACCTTTCCAGGGCGTGGGCTTTTTGCTCCAATAGACCGGGACCGATCAATAAGCGATCGGTCCCGTTTCCACACTCTCTTTATTCCGGCCAGGTGGAACGGATGCGCGCTGAGGACTGCGGCATCGCGCACACTGCCGATCAAGAGCTGCATACGGTGCCGAACCCCGTTCTCCTATTCCGAAAAGGGGTAAGGCCAATAGTACGATTCATTGGACACCCCGAACCAACGCATGATGCCGCAGCCGGATGCACGCGCCGTTCGTCACCTGGCTTCTATCCGGACATCAAATCGATCGGACAATCTGCACTGCCGCATCGCGCTCAATCCGCCCCACGGCCGACACTTTCCCCCCTCGTTCTTTCCGCACGATCCTCTCGAATCGAAAACGGGGACAGGCACTTTTCTGCTCGAATCCCGCCGCGCTTTCGACGATCTTCCCCATGCGAGGCCTGCCGGACGCCGTCGTCGCCTAGTGCCATTCCAACTTATCAGGCTGACTCGGTGCTCAAGCCAGTGGACAGGAAGGGACCGTTCTCGGCCAAAAAACCCCCTCCACGCCCCCAAAACCCTCTGGAAAGGCTGCTCAGCCATGAGTCCGCCATGAGCATCTTGACAAGAACCGGGGAAAGAGTTAAGCCTGGGCACCTAATGGGGCTTCTTGAGGGTGTTCGAACCCGCCCCCCCCCTCAAAAGCAAAGTTCTATCACCGGACATCCACACCGAGGCGCTGCTCATGCTCACGGATTTTTCTAGCGCGGCGGTGGACAATGGCATGCCCACGCAGCGCCTCCTGACCCCTGAAAAAGTCGAGAATGACCTCGGGCGCGACGGCGGCCGGGAAGTGACGATCTGCGCGCTTGAGCGGGCGCAAGCCGGGCTCCGCGGCGACACAGGCACCTTCGTGGCGGCGTAATGAGCCCGAAGGGGGAACGGTGCGGCCCTCTCGAGGCAGCCGTTCTCGACATGAGCGGGACCCACATCGTGGTGCAGTCAAGAAGGAGGTTGTCATGCCAACTGTGAAGGCAGAGCCCTACGAGTTCGAATTCGACCCGAAGACGACTGCGTTCGTGCTGATCGATTTCCAGCGCGACTTCGTCGAGCCTGGCGGGTTCGGCGAGGCGCTCGGTAACAACGTATCCCTCCTCCGCAGGGCGATCGCGCCGACGAAGCAAGTGCTCGACGCCGTCCGGAAGAAGCACCTCCTCGTCATCCACACCCGCGAGGGCCACCGCCCCGATCTCGCCGACCTGCCGGAGGCGAAGAAGCTACGCGGCCGCCTCAAGGCCGGCATCGGCGACCCCGGGCCGATGGGCCGCATCCTCGTCCGGGGCGAGCGTGGCCACGGCATCATCGACGAGCTCGCGCCCAAGCCCGGCGAGCCGGTCGTCGACAAGCCGGGCAAGGGCGCCTTCTACGCCACCGATCTCGATTCGATGCTGCACAACCGCGGCATCCGCCAACTCGTCGTGTGCGGCGTCACGACCGAAGTGTGCGTCAACACCACCGTGCGCGAAGCGAACGACCGCGGGTACGACTGCCTCGTGCTCGAGGACTGTGTCGGCTCGTACTTCCCGGAGTTCCAGGCGTCCGCGCTCGCGATGATCAAGGCACAGGGCGGCATCTTTGGCTGGGTGAGCAACTCGGGGCGTTTTCTGGAGGCGCTGAACAAAGCATAGCGATTCTCAAGGGAGGGAACCATGACTACCGACACGACAGCGATACGGTGGTGGGTGCCCGGTGACTGGAACGGCTTCTTCGGGCTGTTCACAAACGTCGTCCTCAACGTGATCGTGCTGACAGGGCTCTGCCTCGGGGTGGTCAACCTGCCCGAGGAAATCGTGTTCGGCCGCATCCTGCCGGCGCTCGGCATCGCGCTGCCGATCGGGAACCTTTACTACGCCTACCTCGCGCGCCAGCTCGCGAAGCGCGAGGGCCGCACGGACGTCACCGCGATGCCCTATGGGCCGAGCGTGCCACACATGTTCATTGTCGTGTTCGTGGTCATGCTGCCGGTGTACCTTGCGACGAAGGATGCAAGACTCGCGTGGCAGGCCGGCCTGGCGTGGGCCTTCATCATCGGCGTCATCGTGCTCCTCGGCGTGTTCGTTGGCCCGTGGATCCGCGCCCACACGCCGCGTGCGGCAATGCTCGGCACGCTCGCCGGCATCTCGATCGCATTCATCTCACTGCGGCCGGCGTTTCAGATGTGGGAGGTGCCGTGGATCGCGTTCGTTGCGTTCGCGATCGTGCTCGTCAGCTGGACGGCGAACGTGCGGCTGCCCGGCGGGCTGCCCGGCGGGCTCGTCGCGGTGATCGTCGGCATCCTGATCGGCTGGCTCGCGACAGCCTTCGGCTTGAGCGACCTCATGAAGTCGAGCAACGTCCAAGCGTCGTTCGCGCAATTCGGCCTCCACCTGCCGCTGTTCTCGGCTGAGGTCTTCGAAGGGCTCGCCAACGTTGCGCCATTACTCGCCACCGCGATCCC
>DATIEU010000236.1:0-6818 GCA_035455565.1 Steroidobacteraceae bacterium
GATGACCGCGACGGGTCAGGATTTTGCGGTGGCGCGCTTGAATCCGTAGGGGACTCTGCTACCGAGTTGCCCTGGACCGGCAGTGGAGATGAACGGATAGGGACGGCTAGTAGCGCACCAGGGCGGAGCCCCAGGTGAATCCGCCGCCGAAAGCCTCCAGCAGCAGCAAGTCCCCGCGCTTGATGCGTCCGTCGCGTATGCCGACGTCGAGCGCCATCGGCACGGAAGCGGCGGAGGTGTTGCCGTGGTCCTGTACCGTCACGATCACGCGATCCATCGGCATCTCGAGTTTCCTGGCAGTCGCCTGGATGATGCGCATGTTGGCCTGGTGAGGAACCAACCAGTCGATCCGCCCCTTGTCGAGCTGATTGGCTTCGAGCGTCTCCTCGACGATGCGTCCGAGCGTGTTCACGGCGACCTTGAACACCTCGTTGCCTTTCATCTGGATGCCCAGCCCACCCGTCGATGGATGTTGCCAGCCCTTGGAGATGCCGCCGGGGTAGAAGAGCAGGTCCTGGTATTCGCCGTCGGCGTGAAGGTGCGTCGAGATGATGCCCGCCTCATCCGTCGGCTGGAGCACCACGGCGCCGGCGCCATCGCCAAACAGGACGCAGGTGTGACGCTCTTTCCAATCCACCATCCGGGTGAGTGTTTCGGCGCCGATCACCAGCGCGCATTTCGCCTCGCCCATGCGCACGTACTTGTCGGCGATCGAGAGTGCATAGATGAAACCGCTGCACGCCGCTTCGACGCTGAACGCGGCGCACTCGTGGATGCCGAGCCGCGCCTGCAGCAGCACGCCGCAGTTCGGAAAGATGACGTCGGGTGTCGTGGTGCCGAAGACGATGAAATCGATGTCCTTGGCGGTGACGCCCGCCGCCTGCATCGCGGCGCGCGCCGCCGGCTCGGCCAGGTCGACCGTCGTCTCGCCGTCGGCGGCAATATGGCGCTTTTCGATACCGGTGCGGGTGCGGATCCACTCGTCGGTGGTGTCGACCATCTTCTCGAGGTCGAAATTCGTGAGGACCTTCTCGGGAAGGTGGCGGCCCGTCCCCGCGATCCTCGAGCGCGCCATCAATGCGCTGCCGCTAGCCGGGCGGCGATCTGCGACGGCACGCCGCGCTGGGCTTCGGTCGCGGCGGTCTGGATCGCGTGCCGAAACGCGAACTCATCCGCGCCGCCGTGACTCTTGATGACGATGCCGTTGAGGCCGACCATGCTGGCGCCATTGTACCGGCGCGGATCGAGACGCGCGCGCAAGGCGCCGAGCGCCGGCCATGCCGCCGCGGCCATCAGTTTGCGCAATGGGTTGCGCGAGAATTCCTCGCGCGCGGAGCTGCCGATCATGCGCGCCAGCCCTTCCATCGTCTTGAGCGCGACGTTGCCCGTGAAGCCGTCCGTCACCACGACGTCCACCTCGCCCGTGAAGATGTCGTCACCCTCGACGAAGCCCACGTAGTTGACGCGGCTCGCGCTCAGGAGCTTATGCGCTTCCTGCACCACCGCGTGCCCCTTGATGTCCTCTTCGCCGATGTTGAGCAGACCCACTCGCGGCTGCCCGTTCGGATTCAGGTCCGCGGCGACCACGGAGCCCATGATCGCAAATTGCCAGAGCTGCTCGGCCGTGCAGGCCGCGTTGGCGCCGAGGTCGAGCATGTGCGTGTGCCCGGCAATCGCCGGGATGGCCGACATGATGGCGGGGCGATCGACACCGGGGAGCGATTTCAGGACGAAGTGCGAGATCGCCATCAGGGCCCCGGTATTGCCCGCGCTCACGCAGGCCTGTGCCGCGCCCGACTTGACGAGATCGATGGCGCGGCGCATCGACGAATCCTTCTTGCGCCTCACAGCCTCGCGTGGCGGCTCGTCCATGCTGACGACCTGGGTCGCGGGTTCGATCTTCAGCCGCTCGCCGGGTGACTCACCCGCTTTGCGCAAGTGCGATTCGATGACATCGGGGGCGCCGACGAGAATGAGCGCCAGATCGCTACGCTCGCGCAGCAGCCCGACTGCGGCCGGCACACAGGTGCCCGGGCCGCGGTCGCCGCTCATGACATCGACGGCAATGGTGCAGTGAGTGGCCAAGCCGTGCCTGGCGCGAAGCGCGACCGTTCAGCGGTCGCGGATCAGTCCTGATCCTCGCCGCTCGGCACGTCGATCACCTTGCGACCGCGATAGTAGCCGTCGGGCGTGATGCGATGACGCAGATGGGTCTCGCCCGATTTCGGGTCGACCGACAACGCCGGGCCCCGCAGCTTGTCGTGCGAGCGGTGCATGCCGCGCTTCGAAGGAGTTTTCCTGCTTTTCTGAACAGCCATGATCGTCTCCAGTCATTCTCAATCTTTCATCAGGTCGCGCAGGCCCGCGAACGGCCGCTGCTTTGGCTCGCCCGTCGTCTGCGCCTGCGGGTCCGCCTGCATCGCACAGGCCGTTCCTTCGCCGTGCATTGCCACTAGAGGCATGGCGAGCAGCAATTCCTCTTCAATCAACTCGGCGAGCGAGATACGCCCCCCATGAGTGGTGACCCACTCCTCCTCGGCTGGCGCCTCGGCACTCGCGGCATCCGTGTCAGCGAACATCAGCCGGCACTCGGAATCGACGGCGATCGCCAGATCGCCCATGCACCGTTGGCAGACTACCGGAAGCGTGGCCGCCACGCGGCCCTCCGCCGCAGGTGCGCCCGCCACGCGATGAAAGCGAAACCTCCCGTGCGCCATGCCTTGCGTGTCGCTCAGCAACGGCGCGAGGCGTGTGAGCGACTTCAGCTCACAGTCGATCTCGAGCTCGGAGCCCTGCGCGACGAGCGCTGCAAGGTCGAGCAGCTCGGCCGGGTCCCGCGACATGGGCGCGCTATGATAGAGACCGCTTCCCGGCCTGTCAAAGCTTTCCACGGTGCAAATCTTTGTTTTTTCAGAACTAAACAGATGCCCGCGGACCTGATCCTGGCTTCTGGCTCACGCTACCGGCGAGAACTGCTGGAGCGACTGGACATCGCCTTTCGGGTCGAGACGGGCGACGTCGATGAAACCCCACAGCCGGGCGAAGCGCCAGCGACCCTGGCGACGCGCCTCGCCCGCGCCAAGGCCGTCGCGGTCGCTGCGCGCCATCCGGCGAGCTGGGTCATTGGCGCGGACCAGGTGGCGGTGATCGACGGTCGTATCGTCGGCAAGCCCGGAAACGCCGAGCGGGCCACCGCCCAGTTGCAGGCGGCGAGCGGGCAGACGGTGACATTCTTTACGGCAGCCTGCCTGCTGCGGCAGGAGCCCGCCGAACTCGTGCATCACCTCGATGAAACGCGCGTGTCCTTTCGACGCTTGAGCGCGGCGGAAATCGCACGCTATCTCGAGCTCGAGCGACCCTTCGACTGTGCGGGCAGTTTCAAGTCGGAAGGCTTGGGCATCGCACTCATGGAGCGCATCGAGTCCATCGATCCCACCGCACTGGTGGGCCTTCCGCTCATCTGGCTCTCGCAAGCGCTCGGTCGCGCCCGGCTCGGCCCGCTAACCACCTAAACGATCGAGCACCGCTTTCAGGTCGTCATCGAGCGGCACGCTGGCGGTGAACTCGCGCCCGCTTTCGGGCCAAACAAAGCTCACCGTTTGCGCGTGCAGGAACATGCGATGCAGTCCGAGCTTGCGCAGCACCTCGTTGGCTGAGCGCTCGCCGTACTTGTCATCGCCCGCGACCGGATGGCCCGCGTAGGCCGCGTGGACGCGGATCTGGTGCGTGCGCCCGGTTTCCAGCGCGGCCTCCACGAGCGTGGCGCGCTTGCCGAAAAACTGCACCGGCCGAAACTCGGTCGCCGAGCTCTTGCCTCCCGCGTGCGCCTTGACCACCCGCTCGCCGCCCTGCAGCTGGCGCGTCTTGAGCGGAACATCGATGCGTTTGTGGCCGAGCTGCCATTGGCCGGCCACCAGCGCGAGGTAACGCTTTTCGACTGCACCCTCGCGCAGCAGCGCATGGACCGTGCGCAGCGCGGAACGGCGCCGGGCCACGAGGAGGCATCCGCTGGTTTCGCGATCGAGCCGGTGGATGAGCTCGAGCGTTTCCTCCGGTCGTGCGGCGCGCAACGCCTCGATGACGCCGAAACTCAGGCCGCTACCGCCATGCACGGCCAGGCCGGCAGGCTTGTTGATGACGAGGAGGTCGGCGTCCTCATGCACGATCGCGCGCTTGATCTGTTCGATCAGGGCGTCCGGTACGCGTCCCGGCTCCCGCGGCGCGGCGGCCCTCACGGGCGGCAGCCGCACGCGGTCGCCGCCGGCGAGGCGGTAATCAGGCTTGGCACGTCGGCCATTGACGCGCACTTCGCCGCGGCGAAGCAGCCGGTACACCCGGCTGCGCGGCACCCATTTGAAGTGGCGCAGCAGGTAGTTATCGATGCGCTGCCCAGCGTCTTCGGCGCTCACTTCCACCTGTTGTACGCCCGAGCGCGCCGCGGTTTCGTCCGGCCGGCGGGTGCTGGAAGGCGTGCGTCTTTCGTAACGCATTGATTTATCGATGATGTATTTGCTATAGTCCGCGCCGCTCGTGCCGGTCCGGCCACGCGGCGTTGCCGAGTTCGGAGGACCGCACGCACTAAGAGGCGCGAGGGCCAACGGGCATTTTGCGCCGCAGTTTAGTTGGTTCTGGATACCCAGACCATCGCTTGGGCCTTGAGCAGAGCGCAGGGCGCTCAGCTGTAGCCACGTCGCGGGAAGCGCAACCAGCCTCGCGGAGGCACTGCTCCTTGACGTTCGGACGATCGAGGCGGGTTTGAACAGCGTTGCGAGTGCCAGAGCACTCGCCGCTCACCAATGAAATGACCACACACCACGTCATACCCACCCTAGTCTCTCCGGCCTACCGCACTCGCCGCTCAATGGCCCCTCATCACACTCCAGCAGGGGCAAATGAAGAGAATGCTTGTCAATGCAACTCAGACGGAAGAGTTGCGCGTCGCACTCGTGGACGGCCAGAAGCTGTACGACCTCTCGATTGAGATTCCCTCCCGCGAACAGAAAAAAGCCAACGTCTACAAAGGTCGCATCACCCGCGTCGAGCCAAGCCTCGAGGCGGCGTTCGTCGACTATGGCGCCCAGCGCCACGGGTTCCTCCCGCTAAAGGAAGTCTCGCGCGAGTACTTCCGCAGCCAGCCGCAGGGCGGGCGCATGAACATCAAGGAGCTCCTCCAGGAAGGCCAGGAGCTCGTGGTCCAGGTCGAGAAGGAGGAGCGCGGTACCAAGGGCGCGGCGCTCACCACCTTCATCAGCCTGGCAGGTCGCTTCCTGGTCCTCATGCCGAATAACCCGCGCGCCGGCGGCGTGTCGCGCCGCATCGAAGGCGAAGACCGCGACCAGCTGCGCGAGGCCATGAACGACCTCACGATCCCCGACGGCATGGGCGCAATCATCCGCACGGCTGGTGTCGGTCGTTCGGCCGAAGAGCTGCAGTGGGACCTCGATAACCTGCGTGCAGCCTGGGAACAGATTTCCAACGCAGTGCAGAGCCGGCCCGCGCCCTTCCTCATTTACCAGGAAGGCGACGCGGTGACGCGCGCGTTGCGCGACTACCTGTCCGACGACATCGGCGAAATCCTGATCGACGATCCGGCCGCCTTCCAGAAGGCGCAGGAGTACATGCAGCGGTTCATGCCGCCCGAGAGCCAGCGCAAGCTCAAGCTCTACCAGGACGAAGTGCCACTGTTCACGCGCTTCCAGATCGAGAGCCAGATCGAGTCGGCGTATTCGCACAAGGTCACCCTGCCCTCGGGCGGGAGTCTCGTCATCGACCACACCGAGGCGCTGGTATCGATCGACATCAACTCGGCGCGCTCGACGCGCGGCTCCGACATCGAAACGACCGCGTGCAACACCAACCTCGAGGCGGCCGAGGAAGTCGCGCGGCAACTGCGCTTGCGCGACATTGGCGGCCTCATCGTCATCGACTTCATCGACATGGAGTCCCCCAAGAATCAGCGCGATGTCGAGGATCGGCTGCGCAACGCCGTGCGCCAGGACAAGGCGCGTATCCAGATCGGGCGCATCTCCCGCTTCGGGCTGCTCGAGCTCTCGCGCCAGCGCCTGCGACCGAGCCTCGGCGAGTCCACACACTTGGTGTGCCCACGCTGCACCGGCATGGGCACGATCCGCGGCGTCGAGTCGCTCGCGCTCGCGATCCTGCGCCTCATCGGCGAGGAAGCGCGCAAGGAACGTTCCGCGCGCATCTTCGTGCAGGTGCCGGTGGATGTCGGGACCTACCTCATCAATGAGAAGCGCGACTCGCTCAACACGATCAGCGACCGCAATGACGTCAACGTGATCGTGATCCCGAACCCCAACCTGCAAACGCCCACCTACTCGATCCGCCGCGTCCGCGACGACGAATCCGCGCTGCCCGAGAACACCGCGGTGAGCTACCAGATGGTCGAGCAGGAAGAACTGCTGCCGGAAACCGCGGGCGCCACAAAGAAGGCCGCGGCGGAAGCACCCGCGGTTCCGACGATCCTGCCGACGGCGCCCGCGCCGATCAGCACGACGCCGCCGGCGCGACGCGACGAGCCCTCGGGCCCCGGCATCTTCGTGCGCTTGTGGCGCTGGCTCTTCGGCAGCGGCACGCCGGCGCCGGTACGCTCGGTTGAGACGCGCCGCGATCGCGATGACCGCCACCGCCGTCGTCCCGAGGAGCGTCACCATCGCCGCGATCGCGATCGAGATCGCGACGGGCGGCGCGAGCGTCACGGCAGTCGCGGGCACGGGCATTCGCGGCATGGTCACGAGAGCGGTGCGCGACGCCACGAGCATGCGGGCGCGCGTCGCGAGGCGCATGCCACGGCCTCA
>DATIEU010000237.1:0-2893 GCA_035455565.1 Steroidobacteraceae bacterium
AGGATCGCGGTCTCTGCCGCCTGGTGGTCATCAACAAGATCGACAGCCGCGAGGCCAAGCCCGCCGATGTGCTGCGGGATGTGCGCGAGCAGTTCGGACGCGAATGCCTGCCGCTCAATCTCCCTGCCGAGGGCGGCGGCAAGGTGGTCGATTGCTTCTTCCAGCCCCGCGGCGGGCCGACCGATTTCTCATCGGTCGAGAGCGCGCATACGGAAATCATCGACCAGGTCGTCGAGCTCGACGATGAGCTGATGGCGCTCTATCTGGAGCAGGGCGAGGAGCTCAAGGCCGAGCAGCTGCACGACCCATTCGAGCGCGCGCTGCGCGAGGGTCACCTGGTCCCGGTGTGCTTTGTTTCGGCGGAAACCGGCGCTGGCGTGCGGGAGCTCCTCGACGTGATCCGCAAGCTCATGCCCAACCCGGCGGAAGGCAACCCGCCGCCCTTCCTCAAGGGCGAAGGCGATGCGGCCGAACCAGTCACGGTGACGCCCGAACCGGGCAAGCATGTGATCGCTCATGTCTTCAAGGTGAGCATCGATCCCTTCGTGGGCAAACTCGGCGTGTTCCGTGTGCACCAGGGAACGATCCGCCCCGGCAGCCAGCTTTTTGTCGGCGACGGACGCAAGCCCATCAAGATCGCGCACCTTTATCGCCTGCTGGGCAAGGATCACACGGAGGCGACCAGCGCGGTGCCTGGTGATATCTGCGCGGTGGCGAAAGTGGATGAGCTGCACTTCGATGCCGTGCTGCATGACTCGCACGACGAAGATGCGTTTCATCTGAAATCGATCACGTTCCCGCCGCCGATGCTGGGTGTGGCGATCGAGCCCGAGCGCCGCGGCGAAGAGCAGCGCCTTTCGGATGCCCTGCACAAGCTCGTCGCCGAGGATCCCTGCGTGCGCGTCGAGCATCATGCGGCCTTGAACGAGACGGTGCTCTACGGGATGGGCGACCTGCACCTGCGCGTGATGCTCGAGCGCATGACCGAACGTTACGCCGTGCACGTCAAGACGCATCCGCCGAGCATTCCGTATCGCGAGACGATCACGCGCAAGGCGGACGGCCACTGCCGGCACAAGAAGCAGACCGGCGGCGCGGGACAATTCGGTGAGGTGTACCTGCGGATCGAGGCCTTGCAGCGTGGCGGCGGATTCGAGTTCGTGGACGAGGTGCGGGGCGGTACGATTCCCGGTCAGTTCATCCCGGCGGTCGAGAAAGGCGTGCGCCAGGTGCTGACCGAAGGCGCGATCGCCGGTTACCCGCTGCACGACGTACGCGTCATCGTGTACGACGGCAAGCACCACCCGGTGGACTCGAAGGAAGTCGCGTTCGTGTCGGCCGGACGCAAAGCCTTCATCGACGCGATCCAGAAGGCGAGCCCGATCGTGCTCGAGCCGATCGTGCGCGTCGAAATCACCTCCCCGTCGACCTCGATGGGCGACATCACGGGCGACCTCGCAACCAAGCGGGCGCGCATCAGCGGCAACAATTCGCTGCCCGGCGGGCGTGTGTCGATCAATGCGCTCGTGCCGCTCGCGGAATTGAACGGCTACCAGTCGCGCCTGAAGTCACTGACCGGCGGCGAAGGCACCTTCACCATGGATCTGAGCCACTACGACCCGGTGCCGATGAAGAAGCAGCAGGAGCTCGCCGAGGCCTTCAAGCCGAGGGAAGAACAGGAGTAGCAGCAGCTACGTCTGCTGGTCCGGATCGACGAATTCCTTCGGCTTCTCGGAGCCCGAGCCGAAGAAGAATTTCTCCATCTCGCTCTGCAGGAATTTGCGCGCCTTGGGGTCGATGGGTGTCAGGCGATATTCGTTGATGAGCGTCGTCTGGTGCTGCACCCAGCGCGCCCACGCTTCCTGTGACACGTTGTCGTAGATGCGCTTGCCGAGCTCGCCCGGGTACGGCACGTAGTCGAGGCCGGGCGCCTCGCGACCCAGCAGAACACACTGAACAGTTCGAGCCATAGTCACCCCAGAGCTTCGATCAAGGTTCGCACCGGCGCTGCAATGCCGAGGGATTGCGGCGTCACGGGGTCATACCACACGTAGCGCTCGCTCTCCATCACCGCGTCGACGCCATCGCAGTCGATGCGGATCGGTTCGATGTCCAGGTCGAAGTGCGTGAACGTATGACGCAACGGGCCGAGCCGCTGTGGCAGCGCCTTGGGCGCGCGCAGCTCACGAATGCACCAATCACGCGCGGCCTCGGAGGAGGCAAATTCCGGCAAGCCCCACAGCCCGCCCCAGATGCCGTGCGGCGGCCTGCGCTCCAACAATACGTACCGGCCGTCGCGCACCGCGAGCAGCATGCAAGTCGACCTTGCCGGCCTCGAGCGCCGCGGACGTGGCACGGGCAAGGCTTCCTGGCGACCTGTGAGCCACGCTATGCATGCCGCGGACAGGGGACACGCGTTGCAGAGCGGGCGACGGCGCACGCACACCGTCGCACCGAGATCCATGATCGCCTGCGTGTATTTGGCAACCCGCTCGTGTGGCGTGCACTGTTCGGCCAGCGCCCACAAGCGCTCGAGCGTCCGCGGCTCGCCCGCGACACCATCCACACCGAACACGCGCGACAGGACCCGCTTCACGTTGCCATCCAGGATCGGATGACGCTCGCCACGCGACAGTGCGAGGACGGCGCCAGCCGTGGAGCGCCCGACGCCCGGCAGCGCCACGGCGGCTTCGAGTGTTTCAGGAAATGCACCCGCGTGATGCGCGACCACGATTTGCGCGGCACGATGCAAATGTCGCGCGCGCGCGTAGTAACCGAGCCCGGACCAGTGATGCAGCACGTCGTCGAGCGGCGCGCGCGCCAGCGTCTCGAGATCGGGGAAGCGCGCGATAAATGCCTGGTAGTACGGAATGACCGTGGATACCTGCGTCTG
>DATIEU010000238.1:0-8810 GCA_035455565.1 Steroidobacteraceae bacterium
TCTACGACGGCCCCGTGTGGAAGGAGCATCGCGAGCGGATGAACGAGCACATGCTCGATCACACGAACGTGCTGTTCCTCGCGCCGCTCGACGCGCAGCGCGGGATTGCAGTGCTGAGGGCAGTCGATCCGGTCCGCGAGCGCGATAGTCCACGCGGCGTGGCTGTGGCGCAGGTGTTCGCCGTCAAGTCCGGCAGTATCGCCTCGTTCGTCGAAGTGTCGGCACCGATATTCGAGGCGTATCGGTCGGCAGACGTTCACGAACTTGGTCTGCTGAGCACTCTCGATGTGCCCAACAACTATCCCCGGCTGCCGTTCCGCACGGATGGTGAGTACGTCGTCTGGCTGGGCGTCGCCGCGAGTGACGCCACGCTCGATACCGGATTACGACCTGCGATACGAGGCGCCCGTGAGATGTTAGCGGACAGTGGACTGCTCAAGGGGACGCCCGAGCTGATCATCCTCGATCCCACGCCCCGCTCGCGATTGCGCTGGGTAACGTCGGCCTGACGTCTCTCGCATGATGAGCGAGGCGTGACAGGCAGGTCGTGTACGCGATCTGAGCGCGCCACCGTTGAGCAGCCGAGATGGCAATGGGCAATTGCCGTTCGCGCCTGGGCAGGATGACACGGCCTGCGAGGATGCGCGGCGACGGGTCTCCGTAGCCGGGCTTGCCCGTATGCTCGAACAGGCGATAGCTCGTCGACAACGGCGCCCCGAGTTCGAGTTCCTCGGTGAGGCGCGCGAGCACGAGCTGCGACTCGTGTAGCAGGTCTTCGCTGCGCACGAGGATGGCGCGATCGGGCGACCATGAGCCGTACTCTGCGAGCCGGGCGAGCCGACGGACGTAATAGCGCGTGACAGCTTCCGGATCGGTGTACCAGGGCTGCGCGCCGGCAAGCGCTCCGAGACCAAAGATGCTGGCGAGGGTCGGGTCGGGCCTGCGAACCAGGATGATCGGCACCACGCTTCGTTGCTGCAGCACGCGGCGGCTGATCGCATAGCCGTTATGGAGCACTTTGTCGAGGACATACCGGGACTGACCGAGCTCGTGCGACCAGGCCAGGCGCAGGCGCAAGCCGTAGAGTCGCAGGGGCGAACGGTACGAGAGGCTGCGTTCGGCGTAACCGCTGATCTCGGGATGCGAGCCGAGCAGGTGCGCGAGCAGCGTCGAGTAGCTGCGCATGTGGCTCAGGATCAAGATGTAGCCGGGGCGGCCCGCCATGATCGGGAAGTTGCCACGTGGTAAGTGGGCGGCGACGTAAGAATTCGTAGGAAGTCGCTTTCACGGATGACGTCTTGTTGCGTAGGAAGGTGCCGACGCGGCCGGTCCTGAGATTCGGTTCTCGTTGCCTGCGCCTGATGTCGTGGGCGAGGATGGCTACCGCAACGGCATGCAGAATAAGCAGGGGGGAGACCCATGATCATTGCCGGACGCTGGCCGCGGGCAATCTTCTACGACTCGAAGACCACGCTGTTCGATTGGGGCTGGAGCTGGACGCGTGCAGCCGCTGCCCTCGTCACCAAGTACGGTGCCAGGGTTGATGCCGCCACCTTCACGCGTACCTGGGTGCGGTTCTTCGAATCGCATCACCGGCGCACCGCGTTCTCCCAATACACACCGATTACCGACACCGTGAGCGAGGCACTCATCGACACGTGCAATGCGCTGCGCCTCGACGGCGACGCCGGCGATGTGAGCGCTTACACCGATCTGCAAGAGCAGGTGGGCCTCTTTCCCGATACGGAGGACGCGTTACGCGAGCAGCAGGAGCTGGGCGTCAAGGTGCTGATCTATTCCGATGTCGAGCGCAAGTTTCTCGACATGTACGTGAGCAAATTTCGCCACTTCAAACCCGACTTCGTCGGCAGCACCGAGGAGCCGCGCATTCACAAACCGAATCCGCTGACTTACCACTGGGTGCTGCAACAGAACGGGCTGCAGGCGCGCGACGTGCTCTATTGCGCGGCGCCCGGGTTCGATGTGCAGGGGGCGATGTCCGCGGGCTTGATCGCGGCGTGGTTGCGGCGGCCGGTGGACGGCATGCTGGCGAACCAGGCCGACGCGACGCGCGGAATTCCCGCCGACTACGAGATCGAATCGCTGCACGACGTGACGCGCATCGTTCGCGCCAATCGCGGCGGCTGATAGCGCCGCGCGGCAATGCTGAGGGCGGCGTTCTACGTCCTGCTCCCGATGCTGCTCGCGGGGTCGTCAGCGCCGCGACCCTTCCCGGTGTCGGATCACTGCGACGGCTATCGCTTCTTCAATCCCGGCATTGCGATCGACAAGAGCCTGGTCGAGGTATGGCGCATGCTGAATTCGCCCACTCGCGCCCACTGGCCGGAGCGCGTTGCCAATGGCTCGTACCCACCGCCGCCCCTGGACGTGCCCCCCGGCGACATTGCGATCACTCCGATCGGTCACGCCACGGTTCTCATCCAGTTCACGGGCCTCAACGTCCTGACCGATCCGATGTACTCGGAGCGCGCGAGCCCGGTGAGTTGGGCGGGGCCGGAACGCGCCCGCGATCCGGGCGTCGCCTTCGAGGCGCTCCCACCGATCGACGTCGTGGTGCTGAGCCACAACCACTACGATCACATGGATATGCCGACGCTCAGGCGGCTGCGCGATCGCTGGCATCCGCTCATCGTGACCGGACTGGGCAACGCGCGACTGCTGGCGAGCCACGGACTCGAGCAGGTCAAGGAACTCGACTGGTGGCAGTCGATCGAACTTCGCTCGAATGTGCGTCTCACCTTCGTTCCCGCACAGCACTGGTCGGGTCGCGGCTTCGGTGATCGCCGGCGCATGTTGTGGGGCGGCCATTGGTTCGATGCACCCGCCGGACGCGTGTACTTCGCGGGCGATACCGGATACCCGGCGCAGTTTCACGAGATCCGGCAGCGCCTGGGAGCGCCGGACATTGCGTTATTGCCGATCGGCGCCTACGAACCACGCTGGTTCATGGCGGCTCAGCACCTCAACCCGGAGGAGGCGGTGCGCGCGCACCTCGACCTCGGCACACGATTGAGCATCGGTATGCATTTCGCAACGTTTCACCAGTTGAGCGACGAAGCCATCGATGCGCCGGTGCAGGCGCTCGTCATCGCGCGGCGCGAGCACTCGGTGCCGGACGATGCGTTCCGGGTGCTGGGCTTCGGCGAGACGCTGACGTCGTCCGGACTGGTGCAGTGACGCGCGCTTGTCGCTGCGGCTGATCCGGCAGATACTTTCCGGCAAGATGCGAACCCCGGTCTCATCCCGCAAGCGCATGCAATTCGCCGGCCGGATCCTGCTGGTCCTGGCGTTGCTCATCGCGCGCGGCGGCGCCGTCACTCACGCTTATTCACATCTCGCCAACGATCCGCCGAGCGTGCCAACGCAGACCTGTGGCGACTGCCTGTCGTTCGCCCCGCTGCTGACCGTTGTTGGAGGCTCTGCCGAGCCTCCGCTGATCGAGCACCGCACAGCGGACGAGCTCGCGGCCTCTACTGCGCTCCCCGTTGCCTGCGTTTCGCGACCCTCGCCGTTTCAATCACGCGCTCCGCCGACACTCCTCTAGGCCGATGTACTCACGCGCCGCGGCACGCGGCCGTGCGCATTGACTCGAGAGGAGGGTCTTTTCATGACGAGGTTTCAACCCGTTGCGGCGCTAGTGGCGCTGGCATGCGGCACATTGCCGGCGTTCGCCGCCGCTGCGGACGATGCCGCGGCGCTGCGCGCCGAATTGCAGGCGCTCAAGAACGATTACGACACCCGGATCAGCTCGCTCGAAGCGCGCATCGCGGAGCTCGAAGCGAGTCCGGCGCCGAGCGCAGCAGCTCCTGCCGCGGCAGCGATGCCCGTTGCAGCGGGCGAAGCGCGCAGCACTGCTGCGGCCTTCAATCCGTCGCTCTCCGTGATACTCGGCGGCACGTACAGCAATCTGTCGCAGGATCCAGGGAACTGGCAGATGTCCGGTTTCATCCCCAGCGGGGGCGAGGTCGGACCGGGCGAGCGTAGCTTCAACCTCGACGAGTCGGAGCTCACCATCGCAGCCAACGTCGATCCGTATTTCTCAGCGGCGGTGACGGCTGCGATCAGCGCCGAAGATGAGATCGAGGTCGAGGAAGCCTACTTTCGCACGCTGGCGCTGCCCTCGGGATTTACCGCCAAGGGCGGACGCTTCTTTTCCGGGCTCGGCTACCTCAACGAAGTGCATGCCCACGCGTGGGATTTCGTGGATCAGCCGCTCGTCTACCAGGCGTTCTTAGCCAACCAGCGCGCGCAGGATGGCGTGCAACTCAAGTGGCTCGCGCCCACCGACCTCTTCGTCGAGCTCGGCGCCGAAGCGGGCAACGGCGAGGCGTTCCCGGGGACGCGACGCGACCGCAATGGCCTGAACGCGACGACCTTGTTCGCGCACGTCGGCGGCGATATTGGCGATTCCGCCAGCTGGCGGGCGGGCGCGTCCTGGCTCGACGCTCGCGCCGAAGAGCGTACGTACGAGGACGTCGATGAGCTCGGCGCGCCCGTGCTCGATGCGTTCACCGGCAAATCTGCAACCTGGGTCGTCGATGCAATCTTCAAGTGGTCGCCGCAGGGCAATACGGCGCGTCAGCAGCTCAAGCTCCAGGGTGAATACATGCGCCGCAAGGAAGACGGCGACCTGACGTTCGACATGCAAGGACAGGGCCTGGTTGGCGCCTACGCCAGCGAACAGTCGGGCTGGTACCTGCAGAGCGTCTTTCAGTTCCGTCCGCGATGGCGCGTGGGAGTGCGTTACGACACGCTCGACTCGGGCACACCGGATATCGCGCTGGTGCAAAGCGGTCTCCTGCCCGCTGCGGCCTTCCCGGTGTTGCGCCCCGCGGATCCGGAGCGCATCAGCGTGATGCTCGACTGGAATCCTACCGAGTTCTCGCGACTACGCGCGCAGTATGCGTGGGACGACGCACGCGCGACGGACGATCAGGACCGGCAGTTCTTCCTGCAGTACCTGTTCGGAATTGGCGCCCACGGCGCCCACAAGTTCTAGGAGCAAGCGGTCATGCTGAATCTCATTCGCAGCGTGCTGGCGCTGCTCATTCTCGCAGCCGCCGTACCGGCGCACGCCGCGCTCAAGATCCTCGCGACCACCGCGGACTGGGGCGCGCTCGCGACCGAGCTCGGTGGCGAGCGCGTCGATGTCTATATAGCGACGAACGCGTTGCAGGATGTGCATCGGGTCGAGGCCAAGCCCAGCCTCGTGGCTCGCGCCCGCACTGCCGCCCTGGTCGTGGCCACCGGCGCCGAGATCGAAGTGGGATGGCTTCCCGTGTTGATCCAGGAATCCGGCAATCCACGGATCCAGCCGGGCACGAAGGGCTACTTCGAGGCTGCCCCGCAGGTCACCCTGCTCGAGGTGCCTTCCCGTCTCGACCGTTCCATGGGCGACATCCATCCGCTCGGCAATCCTCACGTGCATCTCGATCCGCACAACATCGCCATTGTGGCCAAGGCCCTCACTGCACGGCTGGCGGAGCTCGATGCGACGGGAGCGCAGTATTACGCGCAGCGCGGCACGGATTTTGATGCGCGCTGGACGCAAGCGATTGCGCGCTGGGAGAGCAAAGCGGCGCCTCTCAAGGGCGTGCCCGTAGTCGTCATCCATCGTGATCAGGCTTATCTGTGTCATTGGCTGGGACTCGTCGAGGTCGCCGCCATCGAGCCGAAGCCCGGCCTGCCGCCGACGACCTCTTATCTCGCGAGCCTGGTCACCCGGCTGAGTGCATCGCCGCCGCGCATGATCCTGCGCAACGCCTACAACGACTCGAAAGCGGTGACCTGGCTGTCGGGGCGTATTCACGCGCCCGTCGTGACGCTGCCGTACTCGGTGGGCGGCACGCCGGAAGCGAAGGATCTCTTCGGACTGTTCGAGGACACGCTCAACCGACTGCTCGCGGGTGGCCAATGAATCTCTTTTCCGCCGAAGTGAACATCCTCTGGCCGGCGTTGATTGCCGGCATCCTGGTCGTGATCTCGCACGTGCCGATGGGACAACAGGTGCTGGCGCGCGGGATCGTGTTCATCGACCTGGCGATTGCGCAGGTCGCAGGCCTCGGCGTCATCGCTGCACACCGGTTTGGGGTCGGCGTCGGCGGCTGGGCCACACAATTCGCGGCGGTCGCCGCGGCACTGGCCGGTGCCTTGCTCCTCACCTGGACCGAGCGCAAGCGGCCGGAAGTGCAGGAGGCACTGATCGGCATCCTGTTCGTGCTGGCCTCGACCGCGCAGATCCTCGTGCTCACCAACGATCCGCATGGCGGTGAAGACCTGCGCGACCTGCTGGCGGGCCAGATCCTGTGGGTGTCGACCGAGCAACTGGTGCGCACAGCGGTCGTGACCGCCGTGTTCGTCGGGATCTGGTTCCTGGGACGGGAGCGCTTCGGCCGCGTCGGCTTCTACGTGCTGTTCGCAGTGATGGTGACCGCGGCCGTGCAACTCGTCGGCGTGTATCTCGTGTTCACGAGCCTCATCGTGCCGGCGGTCGCGACCTATCGGTATGCGCCGAATCGGCAGCTCGTTATCGGCTATGGGCTCGCCATCGTCAGCTATGTCGTGGGATTGGCGATCTCGGTCGTAACCGATTTGCCCTCGAGCCCGGTGATTGTGTGGACGATGGCGCTGCTCGGCCTGCTGGTTCACCTGATGGGTAACCATCGGTCTGTACCCGCGTCGCCTGGCCGGTGAGCGTCGCCTGGAGGGCGCACACAAGCTGCTTGCCCGCCAACTGACATTTCGATAACATTGGAACTATGAAAACACAAGATATCGTTTCGGCCCTCGGCGCGCTCGCTCACGAGTCACGCCTGGCGGTATTCCGGCTGCTGGTGAAGCGCGGCCACCAGGGCTACACACCTGGCGAGCTGGCTGAGCGCCTCGAGATACCGGCACCTACGCTCTCGTTTCATCTCAAGGAACTGCAGCGTGTCGGGCTCGTGCTGGTGGAGCGGGAAGGGCGGTTTCTGAACTACACGGCAAATTTCGAGCAGATGAATGAAGTCCTGGGATTTCTCACTGAGAACTGTTGCAGCCTCGCCGATGGAGCCTGCGATGTCGCCTGTCCACCGGCCCCTGCACGTCAACAGAGGAAACGCGCATGAAACGCTTTCACGTCCATGTTCACGTCGATGACCTGGAAAAGAATATCCGCTTCTATTCGACGCTCTTTGACGCGCGGCCGGCGATCGTCAAGCCGGACTACGCCAAGTGGATGCTGGAAGATCCGCGGCTGAATTTCGCGATATCGACGGGCAGCTCCCACGCTGGTATCGGCCACCTGGGATTGCAAGTGGACGGGCCGCAGGAGCTCGCCGAGATCGAGGCCCGCGGTGACGCCGCGGAACTTGGTGGCGTCGCGGAACGCGCAGCCCACTGCTGCTACGCAAAGTCCAATAAACACTGGTTCACCGATCCGCAGGGTATCGCATGGGAGACCTTCGAATCCTTCGGCATGATCGACGAGTACGGCGCGGATCGCGAAGCAGAGGTTGAGAATTCCGCCTGCAGCGGATCGAGCTGTTGCGCGTGAACGCGCCGCCGGCAAACGTTGGGCTGGCCGCGATTACCGACCGGCCGGAGATCCTGTCGCTACTGAGTGCGGCCGGCCTCCCGACGTCGGACCTGACAGACGGCTCGCAGGTGGAATTCCTGGTCGCGCGGCGGGGCGAGCGCCTGGTCGGTGTAGTGGGGCTCGAGCGCTTTGGCGAAGTCGGCCTGCTGCGCTCGCTCGCCGTCGGCGCAGAGCATCAGAGGCAGGGGCTGGGTCTCGCACTCACAAGTGCGCTGGAAGCGCACGCGGCATCGACGGGGATCTGCTCCCTCGTGCTGCTGACTGAGACCGCGTCAGGCTTTTTTCGCCGATATGGGTACGAGGCCATCGCACGGGCCAGGGCACCC
The DNA here is from genome assembly GCA_035455565.1 of Steroidobacteraceae bacterium. Taxonomy (GTDB): domain Bacteria; phylum Pseudomonadota; class Gammaproteobacteria; order Steroidobacterales; family Steroidobacteraceae; genus DATBVX01. The sequence continues at coordinate 7,924 of DATIEU010000238.1, forward strand.
CAAGCCGTGCGGGCGAGCACTGAATTTCGCGAGCTATGTCCCGAGTCAGCGATCTGCATGGGCAAGCGGCTGTAGTCGAAGCCAGCGAGGCCTCATGGCGACTACACGACCTTTCAATGTCTTGTTCCTCTGCACGGGAAACTCCGCTCGCAGCATCCTCGCGGAGTCGCTCATCAATCACTGGGGCCGCGGGAAGTTCCGGGGCTTCAGCGCTGGCAGTCACCCGAAGGGCCAGGTGCATCCGATTGCTCTGGAGCTGCTGCGACACATGAAGATGCCCGTCGAGGGCCTGCGCAGCAAGGACTGGAGCGAGTATGCAGCGGCCAGCGCTCCAAGGCTCGACTTCGTCTTCACCGTGTGCGACAAGGCGGCCGCCGAGACTTGCCCTGTCTGGCCGGGGCAGCCCATGACCGCCCACTGGGGTGTTTCAGATCCGGCGGTTGTCGGAGGTCCGGACACCGAGAAGTGGCTTGCGTTTCGCGAGGCCTTCCGAGTGCTCGAGAACCGCATCAAGATCTTTGTGAGTCTGCCGCTCGAGTCGCTCGATCGCCTGAAGCTCAAGACGCGGCTCGACGAAATCGGCCGCATGGGGCCAGGTGATTGAGCCACTGGGTCGGCGCGTGGCCGCCGAGGCGGTGGGGTCGCTACTGCTCGCCGCGGGTGTAATTGGCTCGGGCATCATGGGCGAACGCCTGGCCGCAGGCAGCGCCGCCATTGCGCTCCTCGCCAATACCGCGGCAACGGTCGCAATTCTCGCCGTGATCATTCGCTTGTTTGCGCCGATCAGCGGCGCGCACTTCAACCCCGTTGTGAGCTTCATACTTGCGTTGCGAGGCCAGATCGCGTGGCGCGAAGGTACGGCGTACGGCGTCGCGCAAGTCGGAGGG
>DATIEU010000239.1:0-2474 GCA_035455565.1 Steroidobacteraceae bacterium
CCGCCGCGAGCATGCGCAAGCCATGGCGTGCGAGCTCGAGATCGCGAATGATCTCGGGGCGCAACATGCTCGCCATGTAGGATGCGGTCGAGACCCGGCAACCGGGCGCCGCGCTCGCGTCGATCTCTTCGGTCACACAACAGCCGCCGAGGATCTCGCGCCGCTCGAGCACCAGTGTCTTGAGGCCCGCACGCGCGAGATAGAACGCCGCCGTGAGACCGTTGTGTCCTCCTCCGATGACGACGACGTCGTAGTGCTGGCCCGTCACGGCGTCGTCCCGAGCACTAGCCGACCCGGGACAGGTCCCCGAGATGTTTCTCGAGGTAGCGCCGGATATCGAGGCTCGGGTCCTCCATCGGTGCGTAGAACGCGCCACGGAAGCCACGCGAGCGCATGCCTTCCTGGACACCTTCGCAGATGCGCCAATCCTGGCGGTTCACGACATCCCAGAAGTCGACGGCGTCCCGCGGCTCGAAGTCGGGCTTGCCGATCTCGGAGACATGGAAAAGAAACTCGCACGCGATGCGCGTGAGGTCCGGAGCTTTGGGCCAGATCATGAAGGCGGCGACGTGCTCGGCCGCGACGCTCAGCAGGAGGTTGGGATAGGCGATCTCGCCCTTGTGGTGAGTTTTCTCCTTGTCGGTGAGGCCGGGGAACGGCGCCCGCTGCGAGGTCCCGGTCGTGGTAAATGTCCAGGCGCCCGCGCGATGCGGAATGCCGTCATCCCAATCGAGGCCCGCGCCGCCGTGCTCGCGAAACGCGGGCACGAGCGCGCACAACTCCGGGTGCACCGGTCCGCAGTGGTAGCACTCGTTGTAGTTCTCCATGAGGATCTTCCAGTTGGCGCGCACGTCATAGACTATCTGCGCGCCGCGCCGCAGGTCCGCGAGCGGATAACGTGCGAGCTTGCGCACCGGCGCTGCCAGCTGCTCACGCAACGGCGCCGCCTGCTCGGCGAGATTGAGAAAGATGAATCCACCCCACGTGTCGAGGTGTACGGGGACGAGCGAAAAGCCTTCCTTCGGACACTGCTCGTCGAAGCGCACGTAGGGTGCTGCACGGAGCGTGCCGTCGAGGTTGTAACTCCAGGCGTGATACGGGCACACCACCGCACCGCCGCTCATCTGGCCCGAGTTGACCGTCCCCGGCGCGGCCGCATCGGGCAGCGGCGGTGTGCGCGTGAGGCGGCTGCCGCGATGCCGGCAAACGTTGTAGAAGGCGCGCAGGTCATTGTCGCGCCCGCGCAAGACGAGCACGCTTTCTCCCGCGACCGACACGTGCAGGCAGTCGCCTTTCTCGGGCACCTGCTCGGCGCGACCCACACAGAACCACTGGTTGTGGAAGATCCGCGCTGTCTCGAGCCGAAAGACGTCTTCGCTGCTGTAGAAACGCGGCGCGAGGGCGGGCTTCATCTCCTGCGCGCGGATACCCTGCTCTTCATTCATGTCTCAGTCTCAGATTGCGGGACCCGGACGGATCGGCGATCCGTCGAAAAATCGCTCCAGGCGAAAAGCGTGTCTTTCTTCCGCAGCGGCGCGGCCGCTCACGAGATCGGCAACCAGTCTACCTGCGCCGGGTCCGATGCCGAACCCGTGGCCGCTGAATCCCGTTGCCACGAGGAATCCATCGAGCCGCTCGCTGGCGGAAATGATCGGCAGGACATCGGGCGAGGCCTCGATCATACCGCCCCAGGTTTCCGCGAACGGTGCCGCCGCAATCTCCGGAAACCATCGCTCGAGTGATTGGCGAATCTGCGCGAGAACGCGTTGCTCGGGTGCCGGATCGAGCATCCGGTCGCGCTCGAATGGCGAAGGTGTCTCCAGGCTCCAGCGGCTTGGCGTAGCGAGCTCCCGGAAGAACTCGCGCCCGAACGTGAGCCGCAGCGATTCGTGTCCCTGCCGCAGAGCCGGCAGGAACTTGCCCGCCAGGCGAAACGTGGCGGGCGTGAGCGGATGCGCAAACGAGCCGCCATGCGCCACCGTATAGCCGCCATCGGCACGCCGGCGGATCGCGAGGTGTGGCGACCACGCTTCGCCTTCGAGCACCGACGTCGCCGGCACCGTTCGCGCGACTGTACCGAGCACAGTGAGCTGCGGGATACGAATGCCGAGCGAACCGCAGAACAGCCGGGTCCACGCACCGGCAGCACACACCACGGTGTGCGCGGATAACGTGCCGTGCTCGGTGATGACGCCTTGCACGCGACTGCCGACCCGGTCGATGCCGCGCACCGCGCACCGGCTGACGATGCGCGCCCCCGCTCGTTGTGCGCCACGCGCGATGGCCGCGGTGGCGCGGCCAGGCTCCGCGCGGGCATCGCTCGCGGTGTACATCGCACCAGCCCAACTGCCGCCCGACTTCAACACCTGCTGCAACTCGCGAGCGGACAACATGCGCGTGTCGAGATCGTGATCGCGCGCGACCGGGAGCCATTGCTCGAGCTCGGCGAACTGCGCCGCATCCTCTGCGAGATA
>DATIEU010000240.1:0-2828 GCA_035455565.1 Steroidobacteraceae bacterium
GAAGAAGGGCCATCCGCCCCAGAGCACCACCGGCGTTGCCAGTGCAAGCTCGACGAGCGGCCGCAGCCGATGGCCGACCAGGGCGTCGAGCGGATTGCCCGGGACCATGTGTCCCATCGCGAGCAGCAGCACGACGGCGGAGAGCACGGCGCTCACCCAGAAGCGGCGCGTCATGTCGCGCAGCTCCGTGTCCTCTTCGGACCCGGCGCCGGGCAACACCGGTTCGAGCGCCATGCCGCAAATGGGACAATTGCCCGGGCGATCGCGCACGATCTGCGGGTGCATGGGACACGTGTAACGGGAGGCCGCGTGCCCCGAGCGAGTCTGCGTCTGATGCCCGTAGTGAGCCATCGGTCCAGCTCGTCGTGTCAGGAACCGAACTTCGACAGCACGGCGAACAGCTCGTCGACTTTTTCCTGCACCGCGCCCTGCCGCCCGGAGCGTGCCGCGCCGGCCACGCAATGCGCGATGTGTTCACGCAGGATCTGCTCTTCCACCTTGCCGAGCGCGGCGCGCGCCGCCCGCAGCTGCGTGAGGATATCCATGCAGTAGCGCTGTTCCTCGACCATGCGCACCAGGCCCGCAACCTGGCCGTGGATGCGCCTCAACCGCTGTACCTGGGAAAGATGCGAAGCGTGTCTCATGCAATTCAAGGTACCCCCCCGGGGTATATGGATGCAAGGCCGTCGACCGCGGGCCGCGCGCTGACGTCAGCGGTGGCCCGGTGTGCCGGCCTCCCTGTGCTAGCATTTCGGCCGACGCTCGGGATGCAGCCCCGCCCGATGCATCGAGGAGAACGAAATGAGCGCAGCCACGGCCCCGCAGGTCAAACCACCCGCGCAGGGCGAGAAAATCACCATCAGCAACGGCGTCCTGCGCATTCCCGAGCGCCCGATCATTCCGTTCATCGAGGGCGACGGAACGGGTCCGGACATCTGGCGCGCCAGCGTGCGCGTGCTCGATGCGGCGGTCGAAAAGAGCTATCGCGGCAAGCGCCGCCTCGAATGGATGGAGGTGTACGCCGGCCAGAAGGCGAACGACCTCTTCAACACCTGGCTGCCGGAGGAGACGGTGGCCGCGTGCCGCGAGTACCTGGTGTCGATCAAGGGCCCACTCACCACGCCCGTCGGCGGCGGCATCCGCTCGCTCAACGTAGCGTTGCGGCAGATGCTCGATCTCTACGTGTGCCTGCGGCCGGTGCGCTGGTTCAAGGGCGTGCCCTCCCCGGTCAAGCATCCCGAGAAAGTCGACATGGTGATCTTTCGCGAGAACACCGAGGACATCTACGCCGGGATCGAGTTCGAGGCGGGGAGCGATGACAACCGCAAATTCCTCGACCTCCTGCGCGAGGCGTTCCCGAAGCAGTACAAGAAGATTCGCTTCCCGGACACGACCGCGATGAGCCTCAAGCCCATCTCGCGCGAAGGCACGGAGCGGCTGTTCCGTGCGGCGATCGAGTACGCGATTGCCAACCAGCGCAAGAGCGTCACCATCGTCCACAAGGGCAACATCATCAAGTTCACCGAGGGCGCATTCCGCAACTGGTCGTACCAGCTCGCCGAACGCGAGTACCCGGAGCGCACCTTTACCTGGGAGCAATGGGAGCGCACGCGCGCCGCCAAGGGTGAAAAAGAGGCCAATGCAGAACAGGACGCGGCGAAGCGGGCGGGCAAGATCATCATCAAGGATGCGATCGCCGACATCACGCTACAGCAGGTCCTGACGCGGCCGGACGAATTCGACGTGATCGCCACCATGAACCTGAACGGCGATTACCTCTCGGACGCGCTCGCCGCGCAGGTCGGCGGCATCGGCATCGCCCCGGGCGGCAACATCAACTACCTGACGGGACACGCGGTGTTCGAGGCGACCCACGGCACGGCGCCCAAGTACGCCAACCAGGACGTGGTCAATCCCGGCTCGGTCATCCTGTCGGGCGAAATGATGTTGCGTTACATGGGATGGACGGAGGCAGCGGATGCGATCATCACCGGCATGGACCGAACCATCGGGCAGAAGACAGTGACCTACGATTTCGCGCGCCTGATGGAGGGAGCGAAGCAGGTCAAGACCAGCGAGTTCGCCGACGCGCTGATCAAGAACATGTAGCGGGCTTGCGCCTCGTGGCCACGGATCCGCTCACTGCCGCCCAATACATCGCCGCGGCCTTCGTCGACTATAACAACGAATTTCGCGCCATCACGCGGCGCGCGCCGCATCGCTTCGAAGCGCGCGACTGGCGGGGCAGCCAGAAGGACGTGGTCGAGCGCATCGAGCTCTACGACCGCTTCGTGAACGCCACGATCGCGCAGTTGCGCGAGCGGCTCGGCGCGGAGGTGCTCGATCGCGCCCTGTGGCGGGAGATCCGCCGCCACTTCGCTCAGGTGGTCGAACCGCTCCCCGACACTGAGTTCAACAAGACGTTCTTCAGTTCCATCACGCGGCGGCTGTTCGGCACGGTGGGCGTCGCCGCCGACCTCGAGTTCGTCGCGCTCGATCTCGACCCGCTCGGCAGCATCACCACGCACGTCGTGACGAATGTCTACGTGAACCGGGGCTCGCTCGAGCTCCTGTTCGAGCAGGTGCTCACCGACTTCAGGTTTCGCACCCCGTGGAAGGATTTCGATCGCAGCGTGCGCCATGTCGCCTCAGAAGTGACAGCGTATTGCGAGCAGCTGCACGAGCGGCGCGTGGTGCAGCAGGTCGAGATCATCCGGCCGGTGTTCTACCAGATGACGCGCGCGTATCTGGTCGGGCGCGTCCAGGGACGCGACTGGACGCTGCCGCTGGTGATCGCGCTCAAGAATACCGACGGCGGCGTGCTGGTG
>DATIEU010000241.1:0-12932 GCA_035455565.1 Steroidobacteraceae bacterium
GTCATGAACACGAGGACGCAGATGATCTCCGCGAGTGAGCGCCGCCGGGCGCGCGCGCTCACCAGTGTCGGTCGCGTGACGTTGTGTTGCGCGCTGGCTGCATTGACCGCGGTGAGCGCATACGCCACGCCGCGCGAGCAGGCGAAGCGCATTCACGAACGCCTCACCGGCATTGCGCCGACCGACAGTGTGCTGACCGCAATGCAGTCGGACGTTGCCGGCGGCAATGCGACGGCAGCGGCCATGACGGCCATGCAGGCGCCGACTTTCTACACGGTGACGCTCAAGAACTTCGTCACGCCGTGGACCAATCGCGACCAGACGGTGTTCGCGCCGCTCAACGACTACACCGCTACGGTCATCGGCATGGTGCGCGATGACGTGCCGTTCAACACGGTGCTGTCGGCGGACATCATCTACACCGGACGCGGTGGCCTGGCTGGCGTGCCCGCCTACTCGGCGGCCAACAACGATCACTACGCGGCGCTCGAGTCGCAGAACGTGAACCTGGCCAGCACCACGGACTTCATACGCCAGACCCAATCGGCGCTGAGCGGCATTCCGGCGGCGGCGACCGCCGGCATCATCACGACGCGCGCGGCGGCCGAAGCCTTCTTCATCGCCGGCACCAACCGCGCGATGTTCCGCTTCACGCTGATGAATCACCTGTGCCGCGACATGGAACAGGTGCTCGATACCAGCCGCCCGCCCGATCGCATTCGCCAGGACGTGTCGCGCAGCCCCGGTGGCGACGCGCGCATCTTCCTCAACAACTGCATCGGCTGCCACAGCGGCATGGACCCGATGGCGCAGGCCTTCGCCTTCTATACCTATGACGAGGCGGCCGGCCGCATCGTCTACTCGGCCGGCACCGTGCAGCCGAAGTACTTCAACAACGACGACACCTTCCCGTTCGGCTTCATTACGCCGAACGAGAACTGGGAGAACCGCTGGCGCGCAGGACAGAACGCGCTCCTCGGCTGGTCGGGGAGTCTCCCCGGCAGCGGCAGCGGCGCCAAGTCGCTCGGCGAGGAACTCGCCGGGAGCAATGCATTCGCGCAGTGCCACGTCGAGAAAGTCTTCCGCAACGTCTGTCTGCGCGCACCGGTTGATATCGCCGGTGGGGTGTCGCCCGACCGAGCGGCGGTCAATTCGATGGTGAGCTCGTTCCGCTCGAGCGGCTTCCGCCTCAAGCAAGTGTTTGCCGAGGCGGCCGCTTACTGCATGGGTGATTGAGGGAGACGACCATGAACTCGTCACGCTTCACTGGTCTTGCGACCGCGGTCTCGTTCGTGCGGAGTCATCCGTGGGCGATCGGCCTGCTCGTCCTCCTGCTTGCCCTGAGCCTTGCCGGTTGCGGTGGCGGTGCGGCTACTGAGTCGAACCCGGTCCCGCCGCCGGTCAATGGCCCGACGTACAACGGCCCGCCGCCGGCCACCGCCGACGTGCAGGCATTCCGCATCGCTCTGTGGGAGAACATCAAGGCGACCAACCGCTGCGGCCAGTGTCACGGCGCCGGCGGCCAGGTGCCGATGTTCGCGCGTACCGACGACGTCAACCTAGCATACGAAGCAGCCAACACGGTCGCCAACCTGACGCAGCCGTCCGACTCGCGCATGGTCGTGAAGGTCGGTGGCGGTCACAACTGCTGGCTCTCGGCCAACTCCGCCTGCGCCGACATCCTGACCACGTGGATCACCAACTGGGCGGGCGCCGCCGCGGGCGGTGGCACCGTTATCCAGCTCGTCCCGCCGCCGCTGCGCGACGTGGGCCAGAGCCGCAACTTCCCGGATACGCCGCCAGCGTCCTTCGCCGGCGTGCACAACCTGCTCACGCAGTTCTGCTCGCGCTGCCACACCTCGAGTGCGGTCACGCCGCAGTCGCCGTACTTCGCCTCGGCCGACATCAATGAGGCGTACGAGGCGGCCAAGACCAAGATCAACCTGGACAACGCGGCGCAGTCACGCCTCGTCGTGAGGCTGCGCAGCGAATTCCACAACTGCTGGCCGATTCCGGCGGGCGGCGCGCCGAACTGCACCGGCAGCGCGGACCTGATGCAGCTGCGCATCCAGGACATGATCAACAGCATTCAGCCCACGCAAGTTGACCCGAACCTGGTCATCAGCAAGGCGCTCACTCTCTATGATGGCACCGTCGCCAGTGGCGGCAGCCGCTTCGACACCAACGCCATCGCCAAGTGGGAGTTCAAGACCGGCACCGGCGCCACCGCGTTCGACACCAGCGGCGTCGAGCCCTCGATCAACCTCACGCTCTCCGGAGACGTGACCTGGGTCGGCGGCTGGGGCATCAACATCAAGGCGGGCGGCAAGGCGCAGGGCAGCACCGGCAACAGCAAGAAGCTGAACGACCTCATCCGCGCGACGGGTGAATACTCGCTCGAAGCGTGGGTTGCGCCGGCCAACGTCGCGCAGGAAGACGCCTACATCATGAGCTATTCGGGCGGTACCACGACGCGCAATTTCACCGTCGCCCAGCAGCAGTACCAGATCGAATCGCTCAATCGCAGTTCCACGACCGACAGCAACGGCCAGCCCTCCCTCATCACGGATGCGGATGACGAAGATCTGCAGGCGACACTGCAGCACGTGGTCGTGACCTTCGACCCGGTCAACGGTCGGCGCATCTACGTGAACGGCGTCTTCACCGACGATGCCGACGGCGACGTGCCGGCCTCGATCAGCGACTGGGACGATACCTTCGCCTTCGTGCTCGGTAACGAGGTGTCGAACGACCGCCAGTTCGAAGGCCTGTACCGCCTGGTGGTGGTGCACAACCGCGCGCTGACCCCGGCGCAGATCCAGATGAACTTCGACGCCGGGGTGGGCGAGCGCTATTACCTGCTCTTCAGCGTCGCGCACCTGATCAACGTGCCGCAGAGCTACATCATGTTCGAGGCGAGCCAGTACGACAGTTACAGCTACCTCTTCACGAAGCCGACGTTCATCAGTCTCGATGCCACGGCCATGCCCGGCAGCATTCCGATCCGCGGCATGCGCATTGGCGAGAACGGCGTCGAGCTGCATGTCGGCCAGGCCTACCGCACGCTCGACACCACGATCGCGGATGCCAGCTACAACCCGGCGACGGGGCAGTTGCTCTCGAGCATCGGCACGGTGGTAGCGCTCGAGAAGGGTCCGGCGGATGATCTCTTCTTCCTCTGCTTCGACGTCCTGGGCAGCAACCAGGAGGTATGCAGCGGCGACGCGTCGCCGGTTACACCGCCCACGGTCGCCGGCGCGGCGCAGCCCGACATCGGCATCAAGGTGTTCGATGACATCAACGCCTCGATGGCCGCGGTGACCGGCATCAGCCCGACGACGACGTCGGTCGCGAACACCTACAACACCGTCAAGCAGGCGTTGCCGACGGACGAAGCGATCGAGGGCTTCAGCTCCTCGCAGCAGGCCGGCATCACGCAGCTCGCGGTGGCCTACTGCAACTCGCTGAGCAACAACACGAGCCAGCGAGCGATCGTGTATCCGACCTTCACGGGCTGGGGCTCGAGCCCAGCCACGGCCTTCGACACGCAGGCCGAACGCGACGCCATCATCGTGCCGCTCTACAACCGTGCGGTGGGCACGAATCTGCTCACGCAGCCGAACCTGGCGAGCGTCTCCGGCGAGCTCAACGCGCTCATCACGCGCCTGCTCGCGGGCGGCGCGAACACGCCGACGGTGGTGACCGCGGTGTGTGCCGCGACCGTAGGCAGCGCCGTGACCACGGTGCAATAGCACGACGGGATTTTTCGAGGGAGCAGTCATGATCATCCGCAAAGGCAGACTCCGGACACTCGGTGCGAATGAGCCGATCCGGCACGAGAGCCACAGGCGACCCGTGTCCCGGCGCGATTTCATCGCGCAGGGCTTCATGACGGGCGCGGCCACCGTGATGACCGGCGGCATCCTCAGCCTGTTCGCGAATCCGCGGGCCGCCTGGGCTGCCTTGTCGCCCGACCTCGAGGCGCTCAAGGCCGGTTGCGGCATCACGACGCTCGGCGCGGGCAAGATCCCGTTCATTGCCTTCGACCTGGCGGGCGGCGCCAACATGGTGGGCTCGAACGTGCTCATCGGTCAGCAGGGCGGTCAGCTCGATTTCCTGAGCACGCAGGGCTATGCGAAGCAGGGCCTGCCGGGCGACATGACGCCCAATTCGCCCAACCCCAACCGTGCCCAGAACAACTTCATCGAGGACACCCTCGGGCTGCGCTTCCACTCGGACAGCGCGTTCGGGCGCGGCATTCTCGAGAAGGTCAACGCGGCCAACACCGGCAACATCAACGGCGCGGTGATCGCCGCACGTTCGGAGAACGACACCAGCAACAACCCGCACAACCCGATGTACGGCATCGCGCGCGCGGGCTCAAAGGGTTCGCTCCTGACGCTCATCGGCTCACGCGCCTCCGACTCCGGCGGCAACAGTGACGCGCCGCTGATGATGATCGACCCGGCGCTGCGGCCGACCAAGGTCGATCGGGCGAGCGACGTCACAGGCCTCGTCGACACCGGCGAGCTCGTGGGCCTCCTGAGCCTGAGCGACACGGTCGCCGTGATGGAATCGATCGCGCGCATCAGCCACAGCAAGATGCAGACGGTCGACACCAAGGTGACGCGCGATGCGGTCATCAAGGACCTGGTGCGTTGCGGTTACATCAAGTCGGCCGACACCGTCGATCGCTTCGGCAACCCGGCCGCGCTCAACCCGGACATCGATCCCGAAATCGTCGGCCCGACCGGCATCTTCACGCAGGCCGAATACGACGGCGATGCGGAGTTCCGCAAGACCGCCGCCGTCATGAAGATGGTGATGAACGGCTACGCGGGCGCAGGCACGATCACCATGGGCGGCTATGACTACCACGGCCAGGGTCGTGCGACCGGCGAGACGCGCGACATCCGCGCGGGTCGCTGCATCGGCGCGTGTCTCGAGTACGCGGCGCGCCTGGGCGTGCCGGCGATGATCTATGTGTTCAGCGACGGGTCGCTGTCTGCCAACGGGGTGATCGACACCAGCCAGGCAGGACGCGGCAAGTTCGACTGGGCGAGCGACAACCAGCAGACTGCGGCGTCCTTCTTCCTGGTGTACAACCCGCAAGGCAGGCCGGCACTCTTCACTGGCGATGCGGTGCCCGCCGAACGTCACCGGCAGATCGGCTACTTCCGCGCGAGCGGCGACGTCGAAACCGCGTCGAGCCCGGCCGCGAACCAGGTCAACCTGCTGGTCGAGACGGTCATCCTCAATTACATGGCGTTGCACGGCGAGCAGAGCCAGTTCGCGACGCTGTTCCCGAATCATGGGTTGGGCAGCGTTGCGCTGCGCGACAGCCTGACGGCCTTCAACCCGATCGTGAACGGCGTGATCACCTGACCGGCGGGAGCGCGTCCTGGCTGCCTCGGCGCGGAGTCGTCCGCGGAGCAGGGCGCGTGATGCCGCCATGACCGCCGCCACCCCGACGCCGGACTCCGGCGCCTCATTTCGTGTAGCTTACGGCTCGGCCGCGCCCGCGAGCCGGGTTGCGCCGCGCGGCCAACCATTGCACGCACAGGCCGCCATGTCCGACGCCAGTCTTGCATCCTTGCTGCGCTGTCCGCGCTGCCCCGACTCGCCGCTCAAAAGCGCGAATGACGCGTGGGTGTGCGAAGCCTGCGCGACGCGGTTTCCGCTGCTCGATGGCCTGCCGTGGCTCTTCGCGGAACCCGCGGCCACGCTCGGCGAGTGGCGCGATCGTCTGCATCGCCTGTTGCTCGAGCTCAAGCACGATGCCGAGCACGTGCGCATCGAACTCGCGCAAGAGAAGCTCAGGAGCCTCACACGCTCGCGCCTCAAGCTGCTCTCGAGCGCGTATGACGATCACGCGCGACGCCTGCAGGCGCTGTTGGCGCCACTCGACCTCGGCGCGAAGCAGGCGCAGCTCAGCACGCACATGGGCTTGAGAACACGTCTGCCCGCGGGCCAGGACCTCACTTCTTATTACGTCAATCTGCATCGCGACTGGGCCTGGGGCGCGGAAGAGAACGAAGCTTCCGTAGCGCTGCTGCTGGAACTCGCTGCGGGCCATGAGCCAGGACGCACGCTGGTATTGGGAACGGGCGCGAGTCGCCTGGCGTACGACTTCCACCTGCGTGCCGCACCGAAGCTCACGGTCGGCGTCGATATCAATCCGCTGCTGCTGCTCGCGGCGCACCGCATCGTAAGCGGTGGCAGTGTCTCCTTATATGAGTTCCCACTCGCCCCGCGCCGGCTCGACGATCACGCGATCCTGCGCCAGCTCACCGCGCCCAGACCGGTTGACGAGCGATTTCACCTGCTGTTTGCCGATGCCCTGCGCGCACCGTTCGCCGCGGACAGTTTCGATACTGTGGTGACACCGTGGTTCGTCGACATTGTCGCGGCCGATCTCGCCGAGCTCGCACCGCGCATCAATCGCCTGCTGCGCCAGGGCGGACGCTGGCTCAACTTCGGATCCTTGAGCTTCGGTCATCGCGAAGCGGCGCTCTGCTACACGCGCGAGGAGACGCTCGAGATCCTCCGCGAGCAGGGCTTCGAGTGCGTGATCGAGCGCGAAGCGCAGCTCCCGTACATGCGCTCGCCCGCAAGCCGCCACGCGCGCCTCGAAACCGTGGTTGCGTTCGCCGCTGCCAGGCGCGCGGCTGCCGCAGCGCCGGCAGAACATCAGTCACTGCCGGACTGGCTGCTCGATGAGAACCGCGCGGTGCCATTGCTGCCGCAGTTCGAGATGACCGCGGTTGCGACCCGCATCTATGCGTTCGTCATGTCGCTCATCGACGGGCGGCGTTCGGCGCGCGACATGGCACAGGTGCTGGTCGCGCAAAAGCTGATGACCGCCGACGAAGCAGGCCCAGCCGTGCGCGCGTTCCTCACGCGCATGCACGAGGATGCGCGCGCCGCCGCGCGTCGCTGATTTGTCGCTATTGAGCGACGGTCGTAGTGTGGATGGGATCGCGTATTATGTTTTGCCCGCGTGTAAGCTTCGGTTCTCGTTCGTTTGTCAGCGAGCCATGACTGTGGGCGTGGACACTTCGACAGAGACTGCTTCACCGAACACGAAGCGCGCTCGATTCCTCCCGTGGATCGCCGCGCTCGCGCTGATCACGCTGCCCGCAATGCGCGGCAGCGCCAACTCCTCTTTACCCGGTCAGCCGGCACCGGATTTCGCGCTCAAGGCGATGGACGGAGCGAACCTGCGCCTGTCCGAGTTCCTCGGCGACGTGGTGATGATCAACTTCTGGGCAACCTGGTGCGGCTCGTGCCGCCAGGAGATGCCGGAGCTCGAGCGGCTACACGACACCTACCGAAGTGCAGGCTTCGTCCTCATCGGTGTGAACGTCGATGATGAATCTGCGCGTGCCGTCGATTTCGTGCGGGCGCTCAAGGTCACTTATCCCATCCTGCTCGACCCGCGCAAGTCGGTGGCGCCGCTGTATCGGCTGGACGAGCTGCCGATGAGCGTGCTCATCGATCGGGCGGGCGTCGTGCGGTTCGTGCACGAGGATTATCAGGCGGGCAAGGAGCAGCCGTACCTCGCCGAGCTCAGGAACCTGCTGAACGAATGAAGTCGGTCGACGACCGTTAGGATTCCCGAGGTATTCGAAATGCGTAACAAGAGTGGCGGCGCATGGGCGGTGAGGCTGACGGCCGCGCTGGGCGCATTGTGCATTGCGAGCGCTTCAGCCCAGGCGCCCGCCAAGCCGGAACCAGTGGCCGCGTCACCTGCCGAAAGTGCCAGCGGGGAATTCCGCAGCCTCGACCAGGAGGTCCAGGCGCTCAAGAAAGAAGTCGTTGAGCTCAACAAGGACCTGTTCGTCCTCGAGGAAGAGCTGCTCTTTCCGGCCAACACCCAGGTGGCCGTGTTCGTATCGCTCGACGTCGGCAGTTTCTTCGCGGTCGATTCGGTCACGCTCAAGATCGATGACAAGGAAGTGGCCAACTATCTCTACACCGCTCGCGAGTCCGACGCGCTGATGCGCGGCGGCGTGCATCGCATGTACCTGGGCAACCTGAAGGTCGGCAAGCACGAGCTGGTCGCATTCTTTACCGGCAAGGGCACGCACGAGCGCGACTATAAGCGCGGTGCCACGCTCAACTTCGAGAAGGGCATCGGCGCGAAGTACCTCGAGCTCCAGATCAGTGACCGGGTTCGCAAGCAGCAGCCCGAATTCGTCGTGAAGGAGTGGGAGTAGGGCAGTGCTCGCGTCGCGCCTCACAGCTGCCCTCATGCTCGCGGGGCTTCTCGCCGGCAGCGCGCTGGCGGCCGAGGAGCCCAAGGGCACGCTCGCGCCCACGACGGTGAAGGATCTGTACTACGGCGATGTTCTCTTCTACTTCTACCAGGACGACTACTTCAATGCGCTGACACGGTTGCGGGCGGCGCAGGAAAAACACCGCATGGCACACCACGCCGACGAGGCGGAGCTGCTGCTCGGCGGACTCTATCTTTCTTATGGCGAGCACCTGGAGGCGGGCGCGATCTTCGATCGCCTGCTCAAGGCCGACGCGCCGCTCTCAGTGCGCAATCGAGCCTGGTTCTATCTCGGCAAGGTCTGGTACCAGCGCGGCTACTGGGCGCAAGCCGAGAATGCGCTGCGCAAAGTCGAAGGCGAGCTGCCCGCGCAACTCGAGGCCGAGAAGCGCAACCTTCTCGCGCAGGTGCTGATCCAGCAGGGCCGCTACGATGACGCCATCGCGTTGTTGAACGGCTGGCGCGGACCGCCGGACTGGACCGCATTCGCGCAGTTCAACCTCGGCGTCGCCCTGGTGCGCAAAGGTCGCCTGGCCGATGCGGCGACGATGCTCGACGCTGTCGGCGGCATGGAAGCGCCGAACGAGGAACTGGCGGCGTTGCGCGACAAGGCGAACCTGGCGCTCGGTTATGCCTACCTGCAGGCGGGACAGGCGGCCGAGGCCAAGCCAGTCCTGCAACGCGTGCGTCTCGAAGGACCGCAGTCGAACAAGGCGCTGCTCGGTGTCGGCTGGGCCGACTCCGCGACGGAGCAGTATCGCGCGGCGCTCGTGCCCTGGATGGAATTGCACGGCCGCAATCTTCTCGACGCGGCGGTGCAGGAGTCCTATCTCGCGGTGCCGTTCGCGTTCGCGAAGCTCAATGCCAACGCGCAGGCAGCCGAGTACTACACCACCGCGATCCGCTCCTATGCCGACGAATCGGCGCGCATCGACGAGTCGATCGCCGCGATCAAGGGCGGCCAGCTGCTCGACACGCTCGTGAAACACGACGCGCAGGGGCGCTACGGCTGGTTCTGGCAACTCGAGAACCTGCCCGATGCGCCCGAGTCGCGCTACCTCTATCACCTGCTCGCGGGCCACGAATTTCAGGAAGGCCTGAAGAATTACCGCGACCTGGACTACATGCAGCGCAATCTCGCGGAGTGGGACCGGAGTCTCGCGGCGTTCGGCGACATGCTCGATACGCGCCGCACCGCTTACAACCAGCGGCTGCCCAAGATCGATGCGAGCCTCGCGAGCATGGATCCGCGCGCCATCGCCAGCACCCGCGTCGAGCTCGAATCGCGACTCAACGCGGCGGAACGGGCTGGAGACTTCGCGGCGCTCGGCACCGCGCAAGAGCAGCAAATGTGGGGCACGATCCACGAGATCGAAGACGCGCTCGCCGCGCAGCCCGACGATCCGTCGCTCGACGAGACGCGCGACAAGGTGCGCCTCCTCAAGGGCGTGCTGTATTGGCAGATGAACGAGAGCTTCAAGGCGCGCACCTGGACCACGCGGCGCAGCCTCAAGGAGCTCGACGCCGCTCTCAAGCAGATGGAAAAGCGCTGGCTGCTCGTGCAGCAGGCGCGCAAGAACATGCCGAACGACACCGAGGCCTTCGCGCACCGCGTGGCGCAGCTGCGCCCCCGCATCGAAGCACTCGGAACGCGGCTGGCGGCGGCGGGCCGCGCCCAGGGCGAGTATCTCGCCGGCATCGCGGTCGATGAGCTCGAGGCGCAGAAGCAGCGCCTCACGAGTTACCAGGTGCAGGCGCGCTTTGCGCTCGCCAGCATCTACGACCGCTCCGCGGACGCACGCGGCTCGGAGGCTGCGCCGTGAGGCTCGCCCGCCTCACACTCGCTGTCGCGCTGACGCTGTTGGCGGCGCAGACCGCTTGGAGCGAGAAGAAGCCCAAGGCCCAACCGACCATCAAGGACATCGAGGGCCGGCAGGTGGAAGTGCGCACCGACAAGCCGGTGGACGCCGCGGGCGCGGCCAAGGCGATGGAGAATTATCGCGAGTTCCTCAAGCTCGATGCGGACGATCCGGTGCTCCGGCCCGAGGCCATGCGTCGCCTGGGCGACCTCAATCTCGAGGCCGGTGAAATCGAGCGCAGCGAGCAGGCGGGTGTATTGACCGCGCAATCCTCCGAGGCGATCACGCTGTATACCGCGCTACTGGAGTCCTATCCGACCTACAAGCAGAGCGACGCCGTGCTCTACCAGCTCGCGCGTGCTTACGAGAGCAACGGGCAGGCCGAGGAAGCGCTCTCGGCGCTCGATCGGCTGGTGGCGCGCTACCCCTCGAGCCGCCTCGTCGATGAAGCGCAGTTCCGGCGTGGCGAGATCCTGTTCAGCGCCAAGCGTTACCAGGATGCCGAGCGCGCCTACGCGGACGTGATTCGCCGTGGGACCGAGTCGACCTTCTACGAGCAGAGCCTCTACAAGGACGGCTGGGCGCTCTTCAAGCTGGGTCGCAACGCGGAGAGCCTGAACGCCTTCGCACGCCTGCTCGATCGCAAGCTCGTCGATCCCAAGGATCCGCACAAGGTGATCGACATGCAGAGCCTCTCGCGCCCCGAGCGCGAGTTGCTCGAGGACACGTTCCGCGTGGCGAGCATCACCTTCTCGATGGATGAGGGCACACAGTCGATCGACCAGTTCGTCGCGAGCCGTGGCAATCCTCCCTACTCGTACCTGCTGTATTCGGCGCTTGGCGATCTCTACATCAGCAAAGAGCGCTACCAGGACGCCGCGCTGACCTACGAAGCTTTCGTCAAGCGCGACCCGATCGATGCCAATGCGCCGCTCCTGCAGGTGCGCGCCATCGAGGCCTACCGCAAGGGCGGTTTCTCGTCGCTGGTGCTCACGGGCAAGCAGAATTTCGTCGAGCGCTACGGGTTCAGCGGCCCGTTCTGGGTGGGGCGCGAGCGTGCCCAGTTTCCGGCAGTCGTCGCCGAGCTCAAGACCAACGTCAAAGAGCTCGCGCGTCACTATCACTCGGAGGCGCAGAAGAGCAAGAAACAATCCGACTACATGATGGCGGCGCGCTGGTATCGCCACTATCTCGACTGGTTCCCGAACGAGCCGGAGTCCGCCGACACCAACTTCCTGCTGGCCGAGGCGCTCTACGAGAGCCGGCAGTACAAGGAAGCGACCGAGGAATACGAGCGTACGGCG
Source organism: Steroidobacteraceae bacterium (assembly GCA_035455565.1). Classification (GTDB taxonomy): domain Bacteria; phylum Pseudomonadota; class Gammaproteobacteria; order Steroidobacterales; family Steroidobacteraceae; genus DATBVX01. Next base: position 11,442 of record DATIEU010000241.1, read on the forward strand.
TACGCATATCCGTTCAATCCGCGCTCCGCCGAAGCGGGCTACGCGGCGCTGCTCGCTTACGATCAATACGAGAAGACGCTGCTCGATCCGACGCAGGTCCTCGAGAAGGCGGCCTGGCACACCAAGGGCGTCGAAAGCGGGCTCAAGTTCGCCACCACCTATACCTCGCACAAGGAAGCTCCGAGCGTGCTGACGCGCACGGCGCGCGAGCTCTTCGAGATCAAGGATTACGATCGTGCCGTCGATACCGCGCAGCGCGTGCTCGCGCTCCAGCCCGCAGTTGACGCGACCAAGCGACGCACCGCGCTCACTGTCATCGCGCATGCGCGCTTCGACCAGGCGCGCTACGCAGAAGCAGAAGCCGCTTACCTGCAGTTGCGCAGTGTCGTCCCGGCGGATGACAAGGAGCAGAAAGAAATCACCGAGAAGCTCGCGGCCTCGGTCTACAAGCAGGCCGAAATGAAACAGGCGGCCGGTAACTCGCTCGGCGCAGTGGATGATTTCCTGCGCGTCGCGGCGGTGGCGCCCACAGCGAGCATCCGCAAGAACGCGGAGTACGACGCCGCCGCCGCGCTCGTCACCATGAAAGAGTGGCCCCGCGCGATCGAGGTGCTCGAGAACTTCCGGCGCAACAATCCGCAGGATCCGCTGGCCGCGGAAGCCACGCGCAGCCTCGCGGTGGCCTACGTCGAGACCGGGCAGGGCGCGCGCGCGGCGGCCGAGTTCGAACGCATCTCCGATACACCGACGGAACCGGCGGCGCTGCGACGCGAAGCCCTGTGGCGCTCGGCGGAGACCTATCAAAAGCTCGGCGATACCGGCGGCGCAGCACGCGCCTATCGCAAATACATCGACCGCTTCCCGGACCCGCTCGATCCGCCGATAGAGGCGCGCCAGCGCCTGGCCGACATGGCGACGGCGGCAAACGACTACGCTGAGCGCGACCGTTGGCTGCACGACCTGGTGGCCACCGATCTAGCGGCTGGCGCGGCGCGCACCGAGCGCAGCAAGTATCTCGCCGCCAAGGCGACGCTGAAATTCGCCGAGCCCACGAGCTTTGCCTTCAACAGCGTCCGCTTGACGGCGCCTCTGAAGAAGAGCCTGCCGCTCAAGAAGGAATCGATGGAGCGCGCCCTCGATGCATATGGCAAGGCTGCACAATACGGCGTGGCCGAAGTCACGACCGCGGCGACTTATTCGATGGCGGAGCTCTATCGGACGCTGGCCAAGGACCTGATGGAATCCGAGCGACCAAACAACATGGGTGCCGAGGAGCTCGAGCAGTACGACATCCTGCTCGAGGAGCAGGCGTTCCCGTTCGAAGAGAAGGCGATCGAGATCCACGAGGCGAATGCGCGGCGGGCGGCCGAAGGTGTCTACGACGAGTGGGTACGCAGGAGCTATGCCGCGCTGGCGGAGCTCAAGCCGGCGCGTTACGCGCGAACCGAGCTCGATCCCGAGTGGCCTGTTCCCGCCGTTGCCGCGGCGCAG
>DATIEU010000242.1:0-14794 GCA_035455565.1 Steroidobacteraceae bacterium
GCACTGGAAACAGCGATATCGGCGGCGGCTTCAACGACGATCCGCTCTGGCTGGTTCTCAGCGTGAGCGCCTACATCCGCGAGACCGGGGACCTCGCGTTCCTCGACGCGCCCGTCGTCTTCGAAGATGCACCCGACGGTGGCGCGACCATGCGCGATCACCTGGAAGCTTCGCTCGAGTACACGCTGAGCCGTCTCGGTCAGCACGACCTGCCGCTCATCGGCCGTGCGGACTGGAACGATTGCCTCAATCTCAACGCGCACTCGACCGACCCCGACGAATCGTTCCAGACCGGGCCGATGCGTTCGAGCGGCCGGGCCGAGTCGATCATGATCGGTGCGCTCTTCGTGCTCGCCGCGCGTGACTTCGCCACGCTCGCCACCGCGAGTGGCGATGCCACTGCGGCGGCGAAATACCGCACGGCTTCCGATGACATGACCGCAGCCATCGTCGAGGACGGCTGGGACGGACGCTGGTTCCTGCGCGCCTACGATCATTTCGGGCAGCCGGTCGGCAGCCATCGCAATCGCGCCGGCCAGATCTTTCTCGAACCGCAGGCGCTCTGCGCAATGGCGGGGATCGGTGCGAGCACGGGCTTCATCGACAAGGCACTGCAGAGCGTAGCGGAGCGGCTCGCGAGCAAGTTCGGTGTGCAGTTGCTCGATCCGCCCTACCGCGACTACCACGTCGAACTTGGCGAGATCTCGACCTACCTGCCCGGCTACAAGGAGAACGGTGCGGTTTTCTGCCACACCAACCCGTGGCTGATCATCGCCGAGACCATGCGCGGTCGTGCGGATCTCGCCATGCAGTACCTGCGCGCCATCGCTCCGACCTACCAATCGGATCCCGACACGCGGCGCACCGAGCCCTACGTTTATGCGCAGATGGTCGCCGGCGTGCGGGCGGCGAAACCCGGAGAAGCCAAGAACTCTTGGTTGACCGGATGTGCCTCGTGGTCGCACGTCACCGTCACGCAATACATTCTCGGCATGCGCGCGGGTCTGGCCGGGCTCATCGTTGATCCCTGCATCCCGCGCGAGTGGCCATCATTCACCGTGCGCCGCCAGTTTCGCGGCGCGACGTACGAAATCGAATGCCTGAACCCGCGCGGCTTGAGCCGCGGAGTACGGAAACTCCTCGTCGACGGGCAGCATGTCGCGGGCAACGTGATTCCGCTCGCCCCGAGCGGAACAACGGTGCGCGTGCGGGTCGAGCTGGGCTGATTCCGCGCGGCGTGCGCTGCCATGACCAATGTACTCACCCTGCGGGATCGCCACTGGAATGTGACGGTCACCCCGGCGCACGGCGGCTCGCTCGAGCGTTGTGAGTTCGACGGGATGCCGGTCCTCAAGCCAACCGCACGGCTCGAGCGCGGCGCTGATTCGCGCTCGTGCTGCTACTTTCCGATGATTCCGTTCTCGAACCGGATCGAAAACAGCCAGTTCCAGTTCGCTGGTGCCACAGTCACGTTGCTCGAGAACGTGGCCGGAACCCGGCACGCGATCCATGGTCACGGCTGGCAAGCCACGTGGCAGGTCACTGACTGCGACGACACGAGCTGCTCCATCTCCTATCGACGTGATGCTAGTAACGATTGGCCGTGGCGATACGAGGGCCGCCAATCGTTCGCCATCGAGGGCAACTCGCTGCGAATGGCACTCGCCATTCAGAACCTTGACGCACGCCCGATGCCGTGCGGCCTCGGGTTTCATCCATTCTTTCCCGCGCCCGCCGGCGCCCGCCTGCAACTCGAAGCCAAGCGCGTCTGGAAGGGCAACGTCCGCGACTTTCCGCGCGAGCGCGTCGCAGTGCCGACCCATCTGAGTTTCGCAGGCGGTGCCCTGCTTTCCGAGCGCATCGGCACCGACCACTGCTTCGACGGCTGGCAACGCCTCGCGACGTTGAAACTCGATCACGCGCATCACACTGTCGTGCTCGAGGGCTGCGAAGCCACCAGCTACGTCGTCGTGTACGTGCCGGGAGGCGAGCTCTGCTGCGTCGAGCCCGTCACGCATGCGGTGAACGCGATGAATCTCACCGATCCCGCCACTGCCGGCTTGTGGACGCTCGAACCCACCGGGACCCGCGAAATCACGATGTCGATACGCGTCGAGTCCCTGCGCTAGCAAGAGTCCCTGCAGTCCGATCCGCGGTGGGAAGCCTCGATTGCTACCGCGCGACAGCCTTTCCGAGATTAGCTATCGGCGATCGCCGCATGCTGTGCGCAATGTTGGATGTCAGCGCCGTACTACACTCGCGCTGATTGAACTTTGCGAGTGCACGCAACTCTGTCCGTGAGCAGCGACAACATTATTGGGCGTGTCGGATAAAGACGGCGGTGAACACCCGGGTCGCTAGATCGGCGTAACACATGTGCGCAAGGAGGCGACATGCTCAGACAGACCACACAGACCACTTTGCTTCTTTCAGCCACTTTGCTCCTGGCGGCATATTCTGCGCAGGCGCAGGAATCCCAGACCGGCTCGCACGCGGAAGTCCAGTTCAGTAACGACACGCTGCAGATGCGCTACATGGCCGACGGCGACCGCGTCAATGTCGGAGCCAACAGCCAGGCGTCCGCGGCGTTCTTCCTCAGCGAAGAGCGTGACATCGTCCTGAGCGGCGACTTGCTGTTTCCGGCGAGGTTCGATTTCGCGCCGCCACTCGGTATCCGCTTCGGGCCGCGCGCGTATGCCGCGCTGCTGGAAGATGAAAACAACGACGTGATGGCGCTGAGCGTCGGCGCCGAGGCACGTTTCACCATCCATCGCAGCAGCGGACTCGCCATCGCGGGTCATGCGTTCTACGCGCCGGACATCCTGACTTTCGGGTCCGCCGACAACCTCACTGACCTGGGCGCCCGTGTCGAGATTAGTGCGACGCCGCGGCTCCTCGTCTTCGGCGGCATGCGCTGGTTCGAGTTCGACCTCACGGACGGCTCCGGCGAGCGCACGCTCCAGGAAGAGCTGTTCGTCGGCGCCGGCTGGCGGTTCTAAGGATCTGCCGCTTGTCTTGCCTGGCGGAGATCAATAGTTCTCCGCCAGGTATGCAATGATTACCTGCGCGTGCTCTTCCGGAATGGGCGCCCCGAACTTATCGATCATCTTGCGCACACTTTTCTCCCAGCCTGCTCGATCGAACACCGCCGCATTCATCTCGATGTAGTCGAGACTGTGGCACGTGGCGCAGAAAGCGGTCGTGTCATCGCGCCCGCGTGCGTCGCGCAGCTGGACTTGTTCTTCGCCAGCCGAGGCCGCGCCCACACCGAGCAACACCATCATCGCGCTCGCGACCGATAACCACCGGAGTCCACCGCCGTTCATGCGACCTCCAGCATGAGGCGCTGGACGATGTTGTGGTGATAACCAGAAGGGTTGGGCGTCAGTTGCTCGGGCTGACGCGCGCCGGAGCGAGCGGTGGCTCGAACGGCGATGGAACGAGAACCCCCCGTTGACGTATCCAATGCAAAGCGAAAGCCGCGCCACGCGAAGCGACCCAGGTCCTTACCGAGCGCGGCGGGCCGCCAGGATCGGCCGTCGTCAACAGAAAACTCGACCGTGCTGATGCCGCTGCCGCCATCCCATGCCCAACCCGAGAGCTCCGCCCCCTGCCCGCGGGTCAGACGGGCACCGCTTGCGTGGCTCGTGACCATCGAGTTGATGAGAATCTCCGTGATCGGGGTCGTTTCCGGCGTCTCCTGGCTGGCAAAGCGCGCGCCTGGGAATGCACCAGTCGGCACTCGGTACGCGCTCTTCATCCAGAAGCCTTCGAAGGCTTGCGGCTCGACACGGATCTCCGTGAGGTGCTTGACCCAGTAGGTCGCAGTCCAACCCGGGACCACGAGCCGCGCCGGCGCCCCGTTCCAATGGGGGAGCGCAGAACCGTTCATCTCGAGCGCGATCAGCGTGTTTTCATCCAGCGCCCGTTCGAGAGGCAGGCTCTTGATGAAGTCGGGAGTCGCCGGCAACACGCTACGGTCCGCACCGTCGAACACGACTTCGAGCGCATCTCCCTTGATGCCCGCGCGGTTCAGGACGTCACGCAGGCGCACACCGCTCCATAGAGCGTTACCCATGGCTCCGTGGTGCCACTGGATGCCGCCGGCTCGCGGCACGAACAGTCCACGTCGATTGCCGGAGCATTGATTGATGGCCGGGACGCTGACGCGCTCGAAGCCGCGCTCCAGATCCATGAGCGAGAGTTCGATATTTCGCTGCGCGCTCGCGCCGCCTATCTTCAATCTCCAGGTGCGCGGATCCGCTTCAGGAATGTCAGCAACGTGATAGCGCACGAAGAACTCGTCGTTGGCAGTGAAGGCGCCCTTGAGCCCGCTGAGCGGCGTTTCGAAGTTCGGGGGGCGAAAGCTGCGCTTGATGAGCGGCTTCTTACCGGGGAGCGCGACGAGCGTCTCACCGGCAACGCCTGGTGACGACGCGCTCTCGCCACCGGCCCGTGCGGCTGCGCCCAGGAACAGTATTCCTGCGGACCCGGCAATCACTTGCCTTCTGTTGGTCATGGATCGCCTCACGACCCTTCGATCCGCGCCTGGATATCCTTGGCCTTCTGGCTGGCGCGGAACTCGATGATGCGAAAGTCAGCGAGGCCGTGCGCGTGAAACGGGTCCTCTTTCACGATCGTCTCGATCTCCTGGCGGCTCGTGCCGACCGCGAGGATGATCCCGCCGTCGCGCGGAATCTTTCGGCCCGAGACCAGGAAATGGCCGGACGCATAGTACTTCTTCAGGAAGCGGACGTGCGCCGTCATGTGCGCATCGATCTCGCTGAGATCGGCCTTGTAGGCCAGTTCGATGACAAACATGGCGGCTACGCGTTCGGCTTCGGGAGGCCGAACAGCGTGTGCAACCCCGGGTGGCGACCCAGGCCGTCGTACAGATCGAAGCCGCGATCGAGGTAATCCTTGAGCGCGTCATCGGCATGCAACGCTGGAATCGTCGCGACTGAGGAGAGCCACAGGAATACGGCAAGCACCCGGTAGTCCGCGTAATTGGGCTGATCGCCGCCGAGCCACGGCGTCTTCTTGAGCACTTGTCGCAGCGGCTCGAGCTGCGGCGGGATCAGCGGCAGCCGCTCTTCGCGCCCCGCCTGCACATCCTCGAGCTTCCGTCCGCCCAGGAACAGGGTTTCGCGGCTGTGACGCACGTAAGGCTGGTCCTGCGGCAGCGACAGGTTGTGATAGTCGAGGATGTAGCAGGAGAACCAGGGACGGACCGCAGTCGCCCACAGCCAACTCTCGGTCAGTCGCGTCAGCGCCTTCATGCTGTCGCCCGAAAAGAGCATCGGCGCGCCCGGGTACTGCTCGTCGAGATATTCGGCGATGTCCCAGCTTTCCTTGAGCCATCGGCCCTCGTCGACGATCACCGGACAGCGATCGTGAAACCCGCTGGTGCGCTCGCGGATCCCGGTAAAGCCGCCGGGCACGATGTCGATGTCGAGACCCTTGTGCCTGAGCGCGTACTTCGTCGCCCAGACGAACGGGCTGATGGTCGCGCCCGTTGAAAGCTGCAGATCGAACAGCTTGATGGTGTTGTTTTTGGCCACGCCCGGATACCCGCCGCCCGCGCTTGCTATTCTTGGAGAGGTTCTCTTTTATACGGAGTCCGGGCACGTGCCAAGCCCGGCCAGCCCAACGCGGGGGATCTGAGTGAAAGAACTGAACGGCAAGGTGGCGTTCGTCACCGGCGGCGGCAGCGGTATCGGACTGGGCATTGCCGGCGCCTTCGTGAACGCCGGCATGAAGGTGGTGCTCGCCGACCTGCGGCAGGACCATCTCGACGGCGCGCTCGCGGAGTTCGCGCAGCGCGGCCAGGCGAAGAGCGTGCACGCGGTCCGCCTCGACGTGACGGACCGTGCGGCGATGGCGGCGGCCGCCGACGACACCGAGCGCGTATTCGGCAAGGTGCACGTGCTGGTGAACAACGCCGGCGTCGGCATCCAGGGCCCGTTCAAGGGCATCACCTTTGCGGACTGGGATTTCGGCATGGCCGTGAATCTCGGCGGCGTGATCAACGGCTTGCAGACCTTTCTGCCGCGCATCCGTGCACACGGCGAGGGTGGGCATGTCGTCAGTACGGCCTCGCTCGCGGCCCTGGTACCCATGCCGGCGCCATTCGTCACCTACGTGGCCGCCAAGGCAGCGGTCGTCGCGATCTCCGAGACCATTCGCGGCGAGCTCATGCAGGAGAACATCGGGGTCTCGGTTCTGTGCCCCGGTCCCATCCGGACAAACATTCATGAGGTATCGAGGAACCGGCCTGCGCAGTTCGGCGTCGGCGATGCGTTCCGCGAGAATGAGGCGTCAGGCGCCACCAAGGTGCCGTTCCCGAGCATGATGGAACCTTCCGAGGTGGGCGCGCTGGTGCTGAAAGCCATGCGCAACGACGAGCTCTACATCATCACGCACGGCGAATGGCGACCCATGGCCGAGATGCGGCACGCCGCAATCCTCGCAGCCATGCCTGAGAAGCTTGACCCGGCGCTCGTCGCGATGCTCGCGGCGCGGCCGCGGAGCTGACGACCCGCACACACTGAATCACAGAGGACCCATTCATGATGAAGCTCTATCACGCCGAGCCCGCCGCCAACTCGCTCAAGGCGCTGCTCTCGTTCAAGGAAAAGGGCCTCGAGTTCGAGAGCATCTACGTCGACCTGCACAAGTTCGAGCAGCACGAGCCCTGGTTCATCGCCATCAATCCCGAGGGCCAGGTGCCCGTGCTCGATCACGACGGCACCATCATCACGCACACCACCGTGATCGGCGAATACCTCGAAGACGCCTTTCCCGACGCGCCGCCGCTGCGCCCGGCGGACCCGGTAGGCAGAGCCCGCATGCGCTACTGGCAGAAGTTCACCGACGAGCACGTGATGAACTACGTTTCCATTCACGGCTGGCATCGCATGGTTGGCGTTATCGCGCGCTCGGTCGAGTCGGGCGAGTTCGACAAGCTCGTCGAGCGCATACCGCTGTACGAGCAGCGCGTGAAGTGGCGCACGGCCCGGTCCGGCTTCAGCGAAGCCGACCTGGCGAATGCCACGCGCAAGATCGAAGTGGCGGTGGACAAGGCCGAGCAGCAGCTCAAGCAGACGAAGTGGATCGCTGGCGACATGTACACGCTCGCGGACATCAACTTCTTCTCCATGTGCGGTCTCGCCGTGCAACGCATGTTTCCGGAGATGCAGGTCGAGAAGCGCGCCCCACGGCTGGTCGACTGGGTGGCGCGCATGTATGAGCGACCGGGTGTAAAGGCAGCGCTCGCGATGCCGAACCGCACCAACCCGGCGTTGCGCACTTTTACCGGCGAGGCGCGCTAGCTCATGAAGATTTTCTCGGGCCGTATCGCGTTCGTCACCGGAGGCGCGAGCGGCATCGGTTTCGGGCTCGTCCAGAACTTCCTCAAGGTCGGGATGAAGGTCGTCATCGTCGACTTCAACCGCGGTTACATCGAGGAAGTGCGAACTACGCTGGGCCCACGCGACGATGTGCTTTTCGTCCAGGCGGATGTCGGCGATCGCGACCAACTGCGTGCCGCGGCCGATGAGGCGATCCGCCGCTTCGGGAAGATCCACGTGCTCTGCAATAACGCGGGCGTGGGCGGTGGCGGCAACACCAACGATCCCGAGTTCGAGGCCTGGGACCGCGCGTTGCGCGTCAACCTGGGCGGCGTGGTGAACGGCACCAAGATCGTCGTGCCGCTGATCCTGGGCCACGGCGAGGGCGGACACGTCGTCAATACATCTTCGATGGCCGGCATCGTGCCGCTGCCGCTGCCCGGTCTCGGCGCCTATCAAACCGCCAAGTTCGCAGTACGCGGCTTCACCGAATCGTTGCGCATGTCGCTCGCGCGCCATGGAATCGGGGTGTCATGCCTCTTTCCGGGCGGCGTGCGCACCCGCATCGTCGAAGCCAGCGCGCCCGACGAGGCTGCCCGAGCCGCGGCCCGCGAGATGACGGCCTCCTGGATGGATCCCGTCGTGGTCGGTGCTTTCGTGGTCGAGGGAATCCGGAACAACGCGCCGTACGTTCTCACGCACAGGGAGTTTCGCGACGAGGTGCGCGAGCTGTACGAGATGCTCGATGCCGCGTTCCCGCGCAACCAACAGGTGCCGGCCGGGCGGCAGGCCTTCGAAGATCAGCGACGCGCGATGATCCGCGAGTTTCGCGGGCTGCCCGTGAAAGACTGACGACTCCCGCACCATGTACCTCCATCCGCACGGCCGCTTCGACAATCACGCGCGGGAGTACCGTCACATCGTGGCGCGTCCGTTGGCGGCGGCAATGGGCGCGGAGATCCGCGGTGTCGATGTGGCCAGGGTCACCGACGCGCAGTTCGCCGAAGTCCGCGACGCGCTCTTCCGCCACAAGATGATCTTCTTCCGCGACCAGGAGATCTCGCACGCGCAGCACGCCGCTTTCAGCCTGCGTTTCGGGCCCTTCGCCGAAGATGCGTACACGGAGGGCGTACCCGGCTTTCGTGACGTGCAACCGATCATCAAGGAGGCGGATGACAGGTCTGCTCATGTATTCGGCGAGAGCTGGCACACGGATTCTCCATTCCTTCGCGAGCCACCCGCGATCACCATGCTCTACGCCGTACAGATCCCGCCGTTCGGGGGCGACACGATCTGGGCCAACTCGGCCCTCGCCTACACCATGTTGAGCGACGGAATGCGCAAGCTCGTCGAGGGACTCCGCGTACACATGTCGATCCGCGATGTTCTCAAGTCCACGCAGGAAAACGTCGAACCCCGGGACAGTCCCATAGGCCGCCTGGCGGCGACCCGCGAAAGCGAGCTCTCGCCCGAACTGGCGGCGAAGGTGCGTGGCAGTTTTCACCCGCTGGTGCGCACGCATCCGGAGACGGGCGAGCGGGCTTTGTATTGCGACAGCTCGTACGCCATCGGCATCGAAGGTCTGCGCCCCGAGGAAGCCGCACCGCTCCTGCGCTTCCTCGCCGAGCACGTTACGCAGCCGGCATTCACGTGCCGGCTGCGCTGGGATCCGAAGACATTGACGCTCTGGGATAACCGTCTGTGCGTTCACCAGGCGTTCAACGATTACGACGGCTACCGCCGCGAGATGTACCGCACCACCGTCGCCGGCGAAGTTCCGAGATAACGGTCACCTCGACTTGGTCTTCTTTCCCGCGACGTCCTCGAGCAACGCGTGCCAGTCCTCGAGGCTGTTGTAGAACTGGTCGACGCGGGTGCGCTCGTTCAGGCCGTGCGCGAACTCCTCGCTCTCCTTGGCGAAGAGGAAAATCACGCCGTAAACCGGGATGCCGGCGGCGCGGAAATACTTCCCGTCCGTTGCGCCCGCGGACATGTAGGGCACGAGCGGGAGACCGGGATAACGCTTGTGCACCACGCGCGTAATGCTCGCCATCACGTCCTTGCGCATGGGCGAAGCATCGCTCGCGAATGGATCGTCAATGACCTTGATTGACGTTGCCGGCCCGGCGAGTTCCTGAAGGGTCGCCTGCACACTCTCGATCGAAGTGCCGGGGAAAATCCGGCAGTTCACGTTGGCCATCGCCGACTGCGGCAGGGCATTCTCGGCGTGACCGCCCTTGAGCATGGTGGCCACGCAGGTAGTGCGTGTAAGCCCGACGTATTCGGGCTCGGAATTGAGTACGTCAGCGGCAGGTCCCTCGACCGGGTTGGCGACGAACTCGCGCAGCGCCTCGCCCACGCGCCCCGGCACGGTCTTGCTGGCTGCAGCCAGATTCTGCAGCGTCCACTCGCCCGACATCACCGGGAAGCGGTAGGCCTGGAGCTTCCCGAGCACATCCGCGAGCTCGTAGATCGCATTGTCGGTGCGCGGCCGCGAGCTGTGCCCACCCGGATTGCGAACCGTCAGCTCGAAGTCCGCGTAGGTCTTCTCGGCGCCCTGCACCAGGAACAATCTCGGCTTCGCATCGGACTCGTTGAGCAGGCCGCCACCGGCGTCCGCATTGAAGGCGAACTCGGCGTCGATCAGCTCGCGATGTTCCTTGATGACGGCCTCGACGCTCTTCGCCTCGGTTTCCTCATCGCCGCTGAAGAAGATAATGAGATCGCGCCGTGGCACGAACTTCTCCTGCTTGAGCCGCAGGAAGGTCGCAGTCAGGCCCGCAACGCCGGCCTTGTCGTCGGAGCTGCCGCGACCGAAAAAGAAGCCGTTCTCCTCGACCAGCTTGAACGGATCGCGTTCCCAGTCCTCGCGGTTCGCCGTCACGACATCCATGTGCGCCAGGAGCAGGATGGGCCTGCCGCCCGAGCCGTCGCCGCGGTAGCGCACGACCATCGCCGCCGTTTCGCCGACGGGAATGATGTGAATGTCCGCGTCGGAAAATCCGGCGCCACGGAACTTGCCGGCGAGATAACGCGCCATCTCCGGCACCTTGCCGGCGCCTTCATAGGTCGGATAGGAGACGATGGTCCGGTAAATCTCGAGCGCTTCACTTTCGTGCGGCGTTGCGGGCTGACGAGCGTCAGCAGGTGAGGAGACAAAGATCGCCGTAACAACCAGCGACACAGTCACAGAGACGGAGGATGCGATTCGTGCCATGTGATGCTTCATTGTATGAGGGAGATGACGGCGAAAATTATAGGGACATGTGCGGCCACCGCGATAGCGGCCGCCAGAATCTTGTTTGAATCACGCGCGACTAGGGTCGAACTGCGGCCGGAGGATGGCCGGCATTGGCTGCCCTCGCGGCAGCCGCATCGACGCGCAAGGGCAGTTCGGCGAGCTTGGCTTTCATCTGCGCGCCGACGAAGAGTTGCGGATCCGACGGTTCCTGCCCTTCCTCGGTCTCACGTGCGGTCACCAGTTCCCTGGCGCGCGCGAACGCGTCGAGCAGATCGCTGCTGGCCGGCAAGGCGTCGCGCAGGAACGCCTCACCGAAATAGGTGAGCTCGCGCTCGTCGCTGCAGCCGAACGAGCTCTTGTCGGCATGCGCGGCGGCGATGATGAGCGTGCGCTCGTCGGACAGCTTCGGTATGAAGCTGCCCGCGTGGCATGCCGAGATCACGATCACGCGCCACCGGATGCCGGAGTCATCGAGTGCCGTGCGGAGCGTCTTGCCATCGAGCTCGTCCAGCGGCAGGTAGCCCTGGCTCACACTGAGCTCGGCATCTTCGGAACCGTGCGACGTGAGGAAAAGAAGCAGGACGTCCTCGTCCACGTTCATCCGGCGTGCGATGCCGGCGAGAGAGCGCGTCAACCCTGAGGCCGTCGCGAGCGGCATGGTCTCGCCATTACGGTCGGGTGAATTGACGAGCTGCAGCGATCGTCCCTCCAGGTCGATGCGCTTGCCGAAAGCACCGTCGGCGAAGCGGATCTCTTTTTCGAAGACCCCTTGTTCTCCATACCCGGCAAATCCGACGAAGTAGACTTCGGTCTTTCCGGCCGTGCCCGCCGACAATCGCTCGACGGCCGCGTCGATCAGGTCCGGCTGTGCGAACAGCACGCGCTCGCTTGCCTGCCATTGCTCCAGGCTTTCATCGGTCTGGTTGTCCGAGTACCACGGTTCCGGACGCTCCCATACCGTGGTATCGAAGACGAAGCAGACAGCGACGATACTGACGATTCCCTTAGCGATGGCGAGCGACTTGGTTTCCTTGATCGATACGCGCTGAGCTCGGACCATCACCAGCAAGACGTACAAGACCAGCGCGAGCTCCAGCGCGAGCCGGAACGGATGCTCGAGTGGTAATGCCAGTGCGAGCATTGCCACCACCAGCACGAAGGGCGCCGCGCTCGCTAGTGCCGTCAACAGACGAGCGGTCGTCCCCGGCGAGTACCTGCCGGGCGTCAGCAGCAACACGGAGAGCACGGCGATGGCGACGAGCCAGCCCATCTCCGTTACCGCATACCATCCGATGTAGACCTCACCCTGCGCCAGCAAGCGTTCCACACCCAGCCACGCACCCAGGCTGAGGAGGATGAACAGAGCGACTTGCCGCGCCGCTGGCCGGAAATCCTCCGCGCGCACCGGCAGAAACATCGAGAGACGCAGTCCTGCCACGAGGTTGCGAACAAACGCCCATCCGGCCGGTGACTCTTTGGGCTTGGCTACCTCGGCGCCGCTCGCGGGCTCACTACTCACCGCACCTTCGGCGCCGGCAATGCGCGTGGTCTCGTCCACGCTCGCCGCGGGAGCAGCGCGTAGCCGCTCGATTTCCGCCTTTACCGCTCCTGCTCCACCCTGCGGCTCCATGCATCGCTTGGGCAGGACGATCGTGAGGACGTTGTCGAGCAGGAGATAGATGTAGGCCGGGTCCTCGCAGACCTCCCGAATGGAGGTCCACGGGTACTGTGCAGTGCCCGCGCTCCCCTGCGTATGCAGCGCGTCGGGCAATAACTCATAGACATGCCGACCCAGCCAGCTCTCTGGAATGGCTTTCGCGGCCTGATTGGTGCGGGAGAGCAGAAAGATGATGCCATACACCAGCACGATGCCGATTAGCGTGCTGATTGGATCGATCGTGCGATCGAACAGCCGATCGAACACCCACAGACAGACGCTAACTGCGGCTGCCATGACGATGAGGAACAGCCACGCCTGGCGATTGTGCCCGCGCGCTCGCTGCGTATAGAAACGAACGTACGCGCGCCAGTCGTCGCGGGTAAAGTCGGCTTCGATGCGCATCAAAACTTCCGTGTACTCAGGGCCTTGGGGCGTGAATTCTCGCAGGCTGCGCGAAGAAAAGAATGTGCGTCGAGTCGCCTTTCCGGGTGCAGCCTGGCATCAAACCGTGTGGTTCCGTCCCGCATTTTCACCGGGCGCAGGACCCGCTTCTATACTGCTTCGCGTTGCGAGTTTGCCGGGACAAAAACATGACAGGACCAGCATTGTCGGGGGTGAGAGCGACCGTGGCTGCGGCTTTTAGCGGAATCGCGGCGACTATCACTGCAGTTGCAGTTGCCGCTGCCGGAGACGTTCCCCTGTTTGAAGCCAGCCAGGGCAGCATCCTCTGGCAACGGGAATTCACATCGCCGGGCGAAGACTGGATCAACGAGCTCACGCCGTTACGCGATGGGCGTTTCCTGGCGTCAGGTTACCTGGGCCGTATCGATGGCGAAGAAGCGAGCGACTGGCGCGCGCTGGCGGTGACCTTCGACGCTGACGGCAACATCGCCTGGCAGCGCGAACACGGCGCCGGCGGCGGAATCGACGCCTACTGGAATGGTGTTGAGGCGGCGGACGGCCGCTTCGCACTCACTGGCTTCACGACGCGCATCGGCGCAGGCGGCATCGATGCCTGCTTCGCGATCCTGACGCGCGAAGGCTGGATCGTGAAGGAAAATGCATATGGCGGCCCGAAGTACGATCGCGCCACCGATCTCGCTCCCGCCGCCGATGGTGGCTTTGTGCTCGCCGGCATGACCGAAAGCTTCGGCGCCGGTAAGCGCGACATTCTGCTCCTCAAAGTGGATGGCAACGGCATCGAGCAGTGGCGGCGCATCTATGGTGAGCCCGGCAACGATGCCGCCTTATATATAGAGTCGACTACCGACAACGGCTTCGTGATCGCGGGCGGCACCGAGGGGGCGAACGAGGATTCACAAATCCTGGTGATGAAGATCGACAGCGAAGGCCGGGAGACGTGGCGTCGCACCGTCGGTGAGCCCGACAAGGACGACGTCAATCACGGCCTCGCGCTGCTACCCGATGGACGCATCGTCGTGACCGGCTACTCGAAAAGCTGGGACGCGCGCGACAACGACGTGCTCGTTGCGCTGCTCTCGCCTGCCGGTGAGATCGAGCGCATCGACATGATCGGCGGTGCGGACGATGACCGGCCAATCACGCCGAAAGTCGATTCAAACGGACACGTCTGGATCGTGGGCTATACCAAGAGCGCCGGCGCCGGCGGTTGGGACGTCCTGGTGGTGTCGTACGCGCCGAAGAGCGGTTTCAGGAATGTGTTCGCGACCTTCGGCGGCGCCGACGACGATAACGGCACCGCCCTGCAGCCGCTGTCCGACAGGTCACTGCTCGTAGCCGGTTACAGCAAGAACCTGTCGACGCCCTCCGCCGATGCGTTCGTCATGCGTGTTTCGACTTTGAGGGACCAGAAGCTGCCAACGGCGATTCGCAAGCGAAAAGTTTTTCCCTGATGTGGAGATCGCAACCATGTCCAATGCATCCACGCCCGCACGCAATCCGTTCCGCGACATTGCACCTGCCCTGGCGGACTACACTGACAAGGTCCTGTTCGGGGATGTCTGGAAGCGACCAGGTCTTTCGCCACGCGACCGCAGCCTCATCACGGTGGCCAGCCTGGTCGCGCTCTATCGGGTCAACGAGCTTCCGGTCCATCTCGGGAAGGCGTTGGAGAACGGCATCAGCAAAGCAGAGCTGATCGAAGTGATCACGCACCTGGCGTTCTATTCGGGCTGGCCGACAGCCAACACAGCCGTGAGCATCGCACGACGCGTTTTCGATGAGAGCCAAAGCTGACGCTGTGCAGCAACGCCCGTTAGTTCGCAGTTGCTTAGAGAGGCCATTCCGGTGAAACTCCGGCGAATCCCCGCGTTCCCCCGCTCGAGCCGGTGTCTGCTCAGCGTATTCGCGCCTCGGCCCGCTGCGCGCATAGAACTCTGGAAAGGACCTGCATGAATGCCATTGCGCCTCTCGCGTCCGCGGACTCCCGCCGGACGCCGGCGTGAGCCGTTATGCACGCGCCATCAGCGCGTCCAAGCGTGCGCGGTGGGATATCGATGCCGATGTCATCCGCGGGCGCCGGTTCGATTTATCACAGCGCTTCCTGCCCAATCACCTGTCGCA
>DATIEU010000243.1:0-6995 GCA_035455565.1 Steroidobacteraceae bacterium
CGTCTGCAGCCGCTCCCGCACGTAGTACTCCACCGCCTTGACGTCATGGTTGATGCGCGCCTCGATGGCCTTCACCGCGGCGGGATCCACGGCGGCAGCGTCGGTTGCGAGTCGCACCACTTCCTTCTGCACGGCGGATGCGACGTTCTGGAGTGCCGGAACCTGCAGATGACGCGCGAGGTGTTGCCACCACTGCGCCTCGATGCGCACTCGCAAGCGGATCAGGCCGGCTTCACTGCAAAGATGGCGTAGGTCGGAAAGCTTGGCCGCATATCGGCCATCGACAGGGGAGAGCGCGTCGAGCTCGGGAGCAGTCATGCCATGCCGGGGATGCGCCGGTAATGCTAGGATGCAGCATCATACCGCAACTACCGCTCACGGCGTGTCGTTGCCACTCAGCGCGGCACCACGCGCGAGGCGACGAGGTCCTGGATGGCCGACGCGAAATTCCGCATCGAGCGCGACAGCATGGGTGAGCTCAAGGTGCCGGCCGATGCGCTGTGGGGTGCGCAGACCCAGCGGGCCGTGCAGAACTTCCCCGTCAGCGGCCTCCGCATGCCCCGCGCGTTCCTGCGCGCACTCGGTCTCATCAAGCAGGTCGCGGCCGCGGCCAACAAGGAGCTCGGCCTGCTCGATTCGCCCACCGCCGATGCGATCGCCCAGGCGGCGCTCGAAGTTGCCGAGGGCAAGCACGACGCGCAGTTCCCGGTGGATGTCTTTCAGACGGGATCCGGCACCAGCTCGAACATGAATGCCAACGAGGTCATCGCACATCTCGCGAGCAAGCACCTCGGCCGTGCCGTGAATCCCAACGATCACGTCAATATGGGCCAGAGCAGCAATGACGTGATCCCGACCGCGATACACGTGAGTGCGGCACTCGAGCTGGAGCGCAAGCTCCTGCCGGCGCTCAAGGCACTCGCGCAGGCGCTCGCGCGCAAGGCCCTCGAATTGCGCGACGTGGTGAAGAACGGGCGCACGCACCTCATGGATGCCATGCCGGTCACCTTCGAGCAGGAGCTGGGTGGCTGGCGGGCACAGATCGAGAACGGCATCGCGCGCCTCGAGGCGACCCGGCCGCGACTGCTGGCGCTCGCGCAGGGCGGCACCGCGGTGGGCACCGGGATCAATGCCGAGCCGCGTTTCGGCGAGGTGTTCGCGGCAAAGCTCGCAGCAACCACGGGCATACCGTTCCAGCCGAACAGCAACTACTTCGAAGCGTTGAGTGCGCAGGACACGGCGCTCGAGCTTTCCGGCCAGCTCAAGGTGGTTGCCGTCAGTCTCATGAAGATCGCGAATGACCTGCGCTGGATGAACAGCGGTCCGCTCGCGGGACTGGGCGAGATCGCGCTGCCCGCGCTGCAACCCGGCAGCAGCATCATGCCGGGCAAGGTCAACCCGGTGGTGCCGGAAGCGGTTGCGATGGTCGCGGCGCAGGTGATCGGCAATGACGCAACAGTCACGATTGCGGCGCAATCGGGCAACTTTCAATTGAACGTCATGCTGCCGGTGATCGCGCTCAACCTCCTGCAAAGCGTGGAGCTCCTGGCCAGCGCGGCACAGCTCCTCGCCGACAGCGCGATCGCGGGATTCACCGTCAATCGCGCGCGCATCGCCGAGGCCCTCGATCGCAATCCGATACTCGTGACGGCGCTCAACCCGGTGATCGGCTACGAGAAGGGCGCGGCGATCGCCAAGAAGGCCTATGCCGAGGGACGACCGATCCTGGAAGTCGCACAGAAATCGACCGACCTCGGCAGGAAGGAGCTCGAGCGCCTGCTCGATCCCCTCGAGCTCACCCGCGGTGGCATCAAGGGCGGGGGCAGCTCCGGCTGAGCGCGATGGCTGGACGGAAGACCGCGAGCGCGCCGCTGCGTAACCGCTTGCGCGAACGCCTCGCCCATGCGGGCAGCACGCCGACCGGAGAAGCCTGGCTCGCGGGCCTGCCACCGGAGCTGAGCGCGAGCTTCAATCACCTGATGCCCGTGGCTCCGATCCCTGCCGCCGTGCTCGTGCCGATCGTCGACCACAGCGCCGGGCTGACGGTGTTGCTGACGGAGCGCGCCGCCGATCTCAAGAATCACGCCGGGCAGATCAGCTTTCCCGGTGGCCGCATCGAGGCGATCGATGACGGGCCGGTGGCGGCCGCGCTGCGAGAGACGCACGAGGAAATCGGACTCGAAGCTCGTTACATCGACGTGTTCGGCTACCTGCCCGATCACCTCATCATCAGCGGTTACCGCGTGACGCCGGTGGTGGCTTTCGTGCGGCCCGGGTTCGAGCTCAAGCTCGACCGCAGCGAAGTCACCGACACGTTCGAAGTACCGCTCGACTTCCTGCTCGATCCCGCAAACCACAAGGCGCGTCGGCGCAAGCTGGGCGAGGGTGAGATCGAGGTCTACGACATCCCCTATGGCGAACGCAACATCTGGGGCGCCACCGCTGGAATGCTGATGACGCTCTATCGACTGGTGAGTAAGTGAGCGCACGCGAAGCCATGGACGAGCTACTGGCCATCATGGCGCGCCTGCGTGATCCGAACCAGGGCTGTCCCTGGGACGTCGAGCAGACCTTCCAGACGATCGCGCCGTACACGATCGAGGAAGCGTATGAAGTCGCCGATGCCATCGAGCGTAACGATCCGCGCCAGCTCTGCGACGAGCTCGGCGACCTGCTGCTGCAGGTGGTGTTTCATGCGCAGATGGCGCGCGAGGCCGGCTTGTTTGAGTTCGAGGACGCCGTGCGCGCCATTTCGGACAAGTTGCGGCGCCGGCATCCGCACGTATTCGGCATGGACAAGATTGCCTCGGCGCAGGAGCAGACGCGCGCGTGGGAGTCGCACAAGGCTCGGGAACGGAGCGCGGCAGAGGGCCAGGCCAGCGTGCTCGACGACATCCCCATCGCTTTTCCGGCGCTCATGCGAGCCGCGAAACTGGGTAGGCGCGCGGCGAGCGTGGGTTTTGACTGGCCGGACTGGCGCGGTGCGCGGGACAAGATCGACGAGGAACTGCACGAGCTGGATCAAGCGAGAGATTCGGGCCAGCCCCCGGAGCGGATAGCCGCGGAAATCGGCGACCTCTTGTTCGCGGTCGTCAATCTGTCGCGCCACTTCGGCGTCGATCCCGAGGCGGCGCTCAAGGCGTGCAACGCGCGCTTCAGTCGACGCTTCCGTCACATCGAGGAACAGGTGCGCGCCAGCGGGCGGTCGCTGACAGACCTCGACCTGGCGGCCCTCGATGCGCTGTGGAACGAGGCCAAGAAAGCCACCTCCGATCAATGAGTTCAACGGCTTGCGGTGCTCTCCGCAGGTTCAGTCGTCATTCAGTCTCCGCCGCTTAACGTGTAGCCACGCTCGCGGGATGCCGGTCGACCTTCGCCCGGCGCGGGCGCCAAAGGAGACCGACATGTTTACGCGAATGCTCACGATGACCGCGGTGCTGGCGTCGATCCTGGTGGCGCCCGCATACGCCGATCCCAAGCCGCGTTACTACAAGCCGACGAACAACGGTAACGGCTATGACTACGCGCGCGTAGTCAACGTCGATCCGATTGTCCGCCAGGTGCGCGTGGAGACGCCGCGCCGCGAATGCTGGACCGAGGTGGTCTATGACGACCAGCCGCAGGGCTATCGCGGCACAGCCGGGCCGACGCTCTTGGGCGCCGCGATCGGTGGCGTGCTCGGCCACCAGTTCGAAGGCCACAGCAACGCGACCCTCATCGGCGCACTGGTGGGCGGTGCCATTGGCCACGACGTGGGCGAACGCCGTCGCAACGCGCAGTATTCGCAGCCCGTGGGCCGCGAAGTCGAGCGCTGCAGCGAGCGCATGGAGCAGACCTATGAAGAGCGGATCGACGGTTACGACGTCGAGTACGAGTATGGCGGCCAGTTCTTCCACACGCGCCTGCCCTACGATCCGGGTGAGCGGATGCGGGTACGGGTGGCGGTGACGCCGGCCTAGGTTGACCACTAAACTGCACCGCAATGCCAAGGCCCGCACGCACGACTACACCTGGCGCACGACGAATCCTGGCCGCGCTCGCGATCGTATGCTCGATCGTGAGCGCGCCAGGCGCCTGGGCGAAGTCGCCGCATGCGGACGGACGCGGGCCCGCCAGGGCCGGATCACGCTACGCACAGGGCGGGGTGTCACTAGACGCCGTCGTCCGGCAGATGGAGCAACGCTTCAATGCCCGTGTAGTCCGCGCCGAGACGCGCGAGGAGGGGGGCCGCACGGTGTACGTGCTGCGTCTCCTCAGTGAGGACGGCAAGGTGTGGACCGTGAAAGTCGATGCCGACAGCGGCGCGGTGCTCTAGCAGGACGACGACCATGCGAATTCTGATCGTGGAGGACGAAGCGGCGCTGCGCGAGTCGCTGGCGAGCCAGCTCAAGGCTGCCGACTTCACCGTAGATACGGCGGCCGACGGCGAGGAAGGGCTCTATGCCGCCAAGGAATATCCGATCGACCTGGCGATCATCGACCTGGGGTTGCCGAAGCTCTCCGGCATCGAGCTGATCAGCCAGTTGCGAGGTGCGGGCCGCTCCATCCCCATCCTGATCCTGACGGCGCGCGATCGCTGGCAGGAAAAAGTCGAGGGCCTGCAGTCCGGCGCCGACGACTATCTCGTCAAGCCCTTTCACTTCCAGGAGCTGCTGGCACGCATGCAGGCGCTCTTGCGCCGCGCCGGCGGCTGGTCGCAATCCGTGCTGCAGTGTGGCGACATCAGCGTCGACACGCGCAGCCAGATCGTCACGGTCGGCGACCGGGTGGTCGAGCTCACCTCGTTCGAGTACCGCATCCTGCACTTCCTCATGATGCGGGCGGGTGAGGTGATCTCGAAGGCGGAGCTGACCGAGCGGCTCTACGAACAGGACTTCGAGCGCGACAGCAACGTAATCGAGGTGTTCATCGGCCGGCTGCGCCGCAAGCTCGATCCGCATGGCAACCGCCAGCCGATCGAAACCTTGCGCGGGCGCGGCTACCGCCTGGCGCTGGCGCGCGCCGAAGCGGTTCCGCGAGCGCGCGCGGACGGCTGAGGGGAGTCGGCCGGCTTGCGATCCCTCAGCGGACGGTTACTCGCTTCCGTCTCGCTGCTGCTGATCGTCTTCTTCGGCCTCACCATTGCAGTTCTCGACCTGCTGTTTCGCGACCTGAGCGAACGCAGCATCGGCGAGCTCCTCGACGCGCAGCTCATTGCGCTGCTCGCCGTCAGCGAAACCGACGATCACCGTAACCCGCAACCGGCGGGGCCGCTCGCCGAGGCACGCCTGCGCCAGCCGGGCTCGGGCCTGTACGCGGTTATTCGCGCCCAGGACGGCACGCTCATCTGGCGTTCGCCTTCCTTGCTCGGACGCGAAACATCTCTCGGGCGCACTTTCACGGGCAGCGAACGGCGTATCGAGCGGCAACGGCTCGATGACGGCTCCGAAGTCATGACGCTGAGCGCGCCGATCGATTGGGAAGTGGAACCTGGAGTCAGCCGGCCTTATGTCTTTTCAGTCGCCACGAGCGTCGCGCCGTACGAAGCCCAGTTGCACCGCTTTCGGCAACAGATGTTCGGCTGGTTCCTCGGCCTCCTGCTGTTGCTCCTCGGATCGCTCGCCTTACTGTTGCGATGGGCGTTGCAGCCTGTGCGTCGCATAGAACGCGAGATCCGTGAGGTGGAAGGGGGTTCGCGCACAGCTCTCACGGACGTCCAGCCCACCGAGCTGCGTGGTCTCGCCGCCAACATGAATACGCTCCTCGCGAGCGAGCGCCGTCGCGTCGAGCACTACCGCAATACGCTCGGTAACCTGGCCCACAGCCTGAAAACGCCGCTGGCCGTGATCCGCTCGACGCTGAGCAGCGGCGGCGCGCCGGTGCACAGCAACGTCATCGATCAGCAGGTGGGCCGCATGGACGCGATCGTGCAGCACCAGCTACGCCGCGCGGCGGCCGCCGGCGGCGCGGTCGTGGGTCATGCGGGCGTGGATGTAGCACCGCTCCTCAACGAGCTGCGCGCCGCCATGAGCAAGGTGTATGCACACAAGGACCTGATGATCGAGGTCGCTGCCCCGGACGAGGCGCGCTTCGCGGGCGATCGCGGCGACTTGTTCGAGCTCGGCGGCAATCTGCTCGACAATGCCTGCAAGTGGTGCCGTACCCGTGTGCGCATCGGCGCGCGGCGCGAGTTCGATGCGTTTGGACGCGTGCGCCTGCGTCTCTCGATCGAGGACGATGGCTCGGGTGTGGCGCCCGGCGATCGCGAGCGCATCTTCGAGCGCGGCATGCGCGCCGACGAACAGGTCGATGGCCAGGGGCTCGGACTCGCTATGGTGCGCGAAATCGTCGCGCTCTACGGCGGTGAGCTCACCATCGGCGATTCCGCGCTCGGCGGCGCACAGATCGAAGTGGTGCTCCCCGGGCGTTGAAGGGAACGCTCAGTCGTTGCGCTTGAGGAGCGGGCCGATCAGGTCGAGCGGCAGCGGAAATACGATGGTCGAGCTCTTCTCGTTCGAGATATCCGCAAGCGTCTGCAGATAGCGCAGCTGCATCGCGACCGGCTCTGCCGTGAGCGCGTGCGCCGCCTCCACCAGTTGCTGCGCCGCCTGCTTCTCGCCCTCGGCATGAATAACCTTGGCGCGCCGCGTCCGTTCGGCTTCCGCCTGCTTGGCAATCGCCCGGATCATGGTTTCGTCGAGATCGACGTGCTTGATCTCGACGTTCGCCACCTTGATGCCCCAGGCATCGGTGGCCTGGTCGAGAATCCTCTGGATGTCGACATTGAGCTTCTCGCGCTCCGAGAGCATCTCGTCGAGCTCGTGCTGCCCGAGCACCGAGCGCAGCGTCGTTTGGGCGAACTGGCTGGTGGCCTCCCAGGGATTGGCGACCTGGATGATCGCCTTACCGGGATCGACGATACGGAAGTAGATCACCGCGTTCACCTTGACCGACACGTTGTCGCGCGTGATCACGTCCTGCGACGGCACATCGAAGACGACCGTGCGCAAGTCGAC
>DATIEU010000244.1:0-4834 GCA_035455565.1 Steroidobacteraceae bacterium
CATCCATGCGACGGTTGGTCGCAGCACGCCGCTCCGCGTCGGTCTGCGCCGCCGCTGGCAGATTCGGCGCGCCTCCAGCCCCCGCACCACTGCGAGACGCGCCCGCTGCGCCCGCAGCACCGGCTGCTCCTGCAGTCGATGCGGTGCGCGTTCCGGGTGAGCCGCCGGCACTGGACGATGTCGAGCCGGACGGTGAGCCGCCACTCTCACTCGAAGTCGATGACTGACTGCCCGCCGATGCCTCATCGGAGCCCCCGCCACCTGAGGCGGTCGGGTCCCCTCCGGACGGCAAGCCGCCCGCAGGCGCGCTGCTCGAATCCGAAGGAAGCCCACCGGAGTTGCCTTCACCGGTGCCCGAGGGCAATCCGCCGGAGGTGCCGCCGTTCGAGCCCGACGATGTCGAGCCACCGGTCGAGCCGCTCTCGCTGCCCGAGCCGCTCGGGCCACTCGAGCCACCGCTTTCGCCGCTCGAGCCGCCGCTGCTCCCGCCACCACCGGTGCTGCCGCCGCCGCTCTGCGTTGCGCAGCCAGTCGCGAGCAACGCGGCCAGCAGGAGCGCAAATACTGCTTTCAGTTTCATCCTTTATCCCTCGCCCTCACTGTGTGGCGGCGGCGAGATCATCGCCCCGCAGGAAAGAACGCAGCTGGGCAGCCATGCGGTTGCAGGCGGTTCCCTGCACACGCGCAATGAAAGGCAGCGGCACCACCGCGCCCACCAGGGCTGACGTTCCCGTGACGTTCGTGCTCACGGTGCCCGCCGAGCGGGTCTCCTGCAGATCCCAGACCGTCGCCACGTAGTCGGATTCCTTTTCCCACCATCCAAAGCCAATGCAGCCGGCGCCCCCCGGACCTGCTCCACACGCAATGCTGCCACCACCATCGGTCTTGCGGGTAACGCCATCGAACCAGACCACGTAGCGTACGCCGGTACGCGCGATCTGCTCGGCGACCCGCGGCTTGGCGAACAGGGCCGTCAGGCCCTCGGGACGAGTCGGTGCGGTAGAGGGCTCGAACCACGGGAAGAGCTGATCGACGAATTCGTCGTTGTCCTGAACCTTGAACGGCGTCTTGCCGCCCGCGAGATCATCGCCGACACAGTCGGTGAAACCGTCTTCCGTGCCCGTCCCTTCGACGTGCGGCTTGGCGAGCAGCACGATCGCTTCACCACTGCGAATGGCGGTGGCGAATTCGCGGCTTTCGACGACCTGGGCACGCATGCATCCAGCGGAGCCGAGAGTCAACAGCAATAGAACGGCAATACCTATACGCGGGTTGACAAGCAGCCCGCTGCTCGTCGGGTCATGGCGGGTCATGTGGCCCTCGGATCGCTGGTGCTTCACTCGAAGATTCGCCTGAAAAGACGGGCCGGTTTCGTCCCAGTATATACGTGATCCTTCGTGGTCGTTGAGACCCTTCGTCGGTAGACCCTGCCCGTTATGACCGGTTCCGGTCCTACAGCAGAGTGAGCTGATTGTCAGCCGAATGATAGGGACGAAAGTGCTGGGTGGAGAGGCCACTTTCGCGGTGACGCAGGAGCCCCAGGCGCCGGCAGGCGCTCTCGAAGCGACGGCCGATAAGCTCGGCGTAGGCGCCTTCGCCCCGCATACGCGAACCGAAGCGCGGATCGTTTTCCCGCCCGTTGCGAGTGGCGCGAATCAGCGACATAACGTGCTCGGCTCGTTCAGGTAGATGCGCGTCGAGCCATTCGCGAAAGAGCGTCTTCACTTCATAAGGCAGCCGGATCAGGACATAACCCGCTGTTTGCGCGCCTGCTTGCGCCGCGGCCTCGAGAATCCGCTCGATTTCGTGGTCGGTAACCGCGGGAATTATCGGTGCAACCAGCACGCCAACCGGCACGCCGGCCTCTCGCAGCGCGCGCACGGCGCGCAGGCGCGCGGCGGGCGCGGGCGCTCGCGGCTCGAGCTTGCGCTTGAGCGCGGCATCGAGCGTCGTGATGCTGACGAACGCGCTCACCAGTTCATCGCGCGCCAGGTCGACGAGGATGTCGAGGTCGCGCTCGATCAGCGCCGACTTGGTGACGATGGTTACCGGATGACGATGACGTTGCAGCACCTCGAGAATGGAGCGCGTCACTCTGAACTTGCGCTCCGCCGGTTGGTACGGGTCGGTGTTCGCGCCGAGGTTGATCGGCTTGCAGACATAGCCGGGCTTGCGCAGCTCGGTCTCGAGCAACTGCGCGGCGTGCGCCTTGAAAAAAATTTTCGTCTCGAAATCGAGGCCGGGCGAGAGATTCACATACGAGTGTGACGGCCGCGCGTAGCAGTAGATGCAACCATGCTCGCAGCCCCGATACGGGTTGATGGATTGCTCGAACCCGACGTCCGGCGAATCGTTGCGACTGATGACGCGCTTGGCATGCTCAGCGGTCACGGTGGTCTCGAGGGGCGGCAGTTCATCCGCTTCCGGGTCGGACGGCCAGCCATCGTCCACGGACGCCACGCGCCGCGATTCGAAGCGCCCTTCGGGATTGGAGACCGCGCCGCGGCCTGGGCGGGGTGGATTGGCGGACGACATGCGAAACCTGTACGGATATACAGGCGCAGTATACGCACGCCGCCCGGGTCGGCAAGGCCGCTACTGGGGTGCCGCCGCCCTGAGCTCATCTTCCCGCGAGGCTGGGTGTCCGGGAAAGCGGTCGATCGTGCGCAGCTCCGGAAACAGGCGGCTCCAGAGCGCGGCGATCGCGAGCGTCGCGACTCCGCCCACGACGACCGCCGATTTGGCACCGGCCCACGCGGCGGCGACTCCGGCGCGAAATTCCCCCAGCTCGTTCGAAGCACCGATGAACACGGCACTCACCGCGCTCACTCGGCCGCGAATCGCGTCTGGCGTCTCGAGCTGAATGAGCATGTGCCGGATGTACACGCTCACCATGTCCCCTGCGCCGAGCAGGAACAACGCCCCGAGTGACACATAGAAATAGGTGGAGACGCCGAACACCACGGTCATCAACCCAAAGAGCGCCACGCCCGCGAACATCCAGCGGCCGACGTTGCGTGTCAGGGATACGTAGACCAGCAGGAGTGCGGTGAGCGCGGCCCCCACCCCCGGCGCTGTGCGCAGGAGACCGAGACCGGTGGGCCCGACGTGCAGGACGTCGCTCGCATAGATGGGGAGGAGCGCCGTGGCGCCGCCGAGCAGCACGGCGAACAGGTCGAGCGAGATGGCGCCAAACACCACGCGCCGCCGCCACACGAAGCGCAGCCCCTCGAGCAGTGAGTGCCAGCTCACCGGCTCATCGCTCCCGAGCGTGCGCGGCACGCGCACCGCGAACATGAGCGCGACCGAGATGGCCAGCAGCACCGCGACGCTCGAATAGACCGTCCCCGGCCCCGCCAGGTACAGCACACCGCCGAGTGTCGGGCCGGCGATGGTCGCGATCTGGAAGCTGGAGGAGTTGAGTGCCACCGCGTTGCCGAAACTTTCGAGCGGCACCAGGTTCGGAGTGATGGCCGCGGAGGTCGGCATGCTGAAGGCGCGTGCCGTGCCGAACAGCACGAGGACCGCGAACACCGGCCACACGACTGTCATGCCCGAGTGCGTGAATGCCAGCAGCAGTAGTGCGCACAGCAGCTCGGTCGCGTAGCAGGCGGTGAGGATGGCCCGGCGGTCGTGGCGGTCGGCGATCTGGCCAGCCGGCAACACGACTGCCAGGAAGGGGAGGAATTGCGCGAGCCCAATCAAGCCGAGATCGAGCGGGTCGCGCGTCATCGCATAGACCTGCCAGCCGATCGCCACGCTCTGCATCTGCACCGCGAAGGTGGACAGGAATCGCGCCACCAGGAAACGCGTGAAAGCGGGGTAACGGAGCGCGCTCGGCGTACGCGTGTGCGCCTCGCTCATGGAATTCTTTCGAGGGAAGGCATCGCGGGCAATTGTCGCAGATTGCCGCTTGCACTACTTTAGGCGGACGAGTACCGGACCATGGATCGCGAGACCGACCTCAACGCAGCGACCGGCGCGACACAGATAGCGCCGGTGATCGTGCGTCATTTCCGCCAGACCGTGCTCTGGCCGCTGCAGCTCATGCCGCTCAAGCCCGGCATGCAGGTGCAGCGGCACTGGGAAGCGCTCGAGACACTCGGGCCCGAAAGCCCGTGGTCGGAGGTGATCGACGAATTCTTCTGCGATCCGGCCGACTTCCAGGAGCGGCATTACAAGGAGTTCATCACCTTCCTGCCCTACGTGCAGCGGTTCCTCTACGGCTCGAACGTCGGCCAGGAGGCCTCCCAGCGGCATGGCGAGCCGAGCCTGCGCGTGTTTCGGCGCGGCGACGTGGCGCGCGTGCGCCTGACGTTTGACGATGACGCGACGGTCACCTTCGAGGTGGCGCACGTCGATCTTTATTTCTTCCTCGATGCCGACATCGCAATTCTCGCGGTTGAGCTCTGTGCGAACGACCTGCCGCTCGAGCGCGCGCAGGACACGCTGTTCCGCTTCGGCCGCGCCTATCCGGCGTACTGGGATCGCAACGGGCAGGGTGGCAACTGTGCGCGGCGCGTGGAATGGCTGGCGCACGATGACCGCGTGCTCGCGTTCTCGGACTACGATCTCAAGCAGAAGTACCTCATGCACGTCGCGCGCTATCGCGCCCCGTGCATCGCATCCCACTGGGAGTACCTGTTGAAGCCGTTGGTGCTCGAGTACCCGGGACAGACCGGACCGCTGCG
This sequence comes from Steroidobacteraceae bacterium, assembly GCA_035455565.1. Taxonomy (GTDB): domain Bacteria; phylum Pseudomonadota; class Gammaproteobacteria; order Steroidobacterales; family Steroidobacteraceae; genus DATBVX01. Next base: position 4,692 of record DATIEU010000244.1, read on the forward strand.
TTATCGGCAGCTCGAGTATTACCGGATGCCCTTCATGGCGTATCTCGCGGTCGACGATCCACTGCAGTTCACGCGTGCGGATTTCGTGCGCATCGCGCTGGTGACGCGCCCGGCGGAGCGTGACGTCCTGCCCTATTCCGCGC
>DATIEU010000245.1:0-17973 GCA_035455565.1 Steroidobacteraceae bacterium
CGCGGGCGTCGAGGGCGGCGCGGGCGTCGCGGGCGTCGCGGGCGTCGCGGGCGTCGAGGGCGTCGCGGGCGTCGCGGGCGGCGCGGGCGGCGCGGGCGGCGCGCCATTCCACTCCGGCCGGCCTCTGCGCAAAATCGTCGATAACCGCATCGACATATCGCTTAAGTGCCGGGTGCTGGTCAAGCGTCCAGTCTGGCCCGAGGCGCACGATCTTGCGCTGCACGCCGAGCGCCTGCAGATATGTCGCTAGCTGTTGCTCGACGACTTGCTCGTTAAGCACGCCTGGGAAGTCGCATGCCGCGACATACCGGTCGAAGTCGGGATGTTTCATGGCGCGGCTCAGTCCGCAACGCGACGCAGTTCGGCCGGCGTGTACTCGACCTGGACTGGCAGTTTGTAGATGCCTGGGTTCAGGGTGTGCGCGGTGTGCTCTTCGTGGCGCAACGTCACTGCCTCCTTCACCTCAAGGAAGCGCTCGCCGTTCGCCGCGAGCCACAGCGTGGCCTTCGCCTTCGTGGCAGCACGTTTGATCGCCGCATCGGTCAGCTTCGAGGCGAGCTCGCGGTCTAGCGCGTTTTCGACATCGATGTTGTGATCGGCGATGGCATGCGAGTGGCCGGTGACTTCGCCATAGGCGAGCACGATGCGGCCCTTGTCGTTCGGGACTTCTTTGCAGCCATCCGGAAGCGATGCGACCGGCTGGAGCTGGACATCGCCTTGGCGGATCTGTTGGGGCTTGAGATTCATGGTGCAGTGACTTTCTTGGCGGTTGGTGATAGTGAAAATGGTTCAGGCGGATGTCGCCTTGGCGATCGCCTCATCGCGTGCGCGCTGCGCGTTCGCATATTCGCGCGGGTCGTCTGATTGCTCGGCTTGGCGCCACTGGCGCAGAGCTTCCAGCATCAGTTGCGGAGCAGTGGCCAACTGTTGGCGATACGTCTCCATGCGCTGATTGTGCGCAACACGGTTCTCGGCCCACCCAGCATCTGTCCGCATCATGTACTGCGGCACGCCGAGCTTCGGATGCGTGAGGCTCACAACCTGGCCTATGAAGTCGTCCCAGCAAAGTCCGTCTGCGTGGCGGCCTTCGGAGTCGACGACATCGAAGCCGGAGCCGTCGCCAGGTTCATGGATGCGAATGGTGAACGTTTTCATTGCGCAGTTTCCCAGTGTGACGCATACGCTTGTTCGATGTGCTTCTGAAGAGCCGCACAGATCCGCGCGAAGTCAGACTCGCGGAACAGAACAGCTGCGCCGGCCCGCCCGCTCGGCTTTACGCCAAGTGAGTGGCCGACGAAAGCCGCAGTCATCATTAATCCGAGGCGTTCGCAGATCGTTCCTAGCTTCAGCGTTGCCGGCTCGTCGATGTGCGGTGATACGTCAGTCGCCGCAATGCGGACAGACTCTACGGCGGCATATGGTTCGCTTCGCAAAACCAGTGTCGATACAAGATCGTCTTCTGACTTCTTCCATGCCAGCGCCGCACGCTCACGCTCCACCTCAGCTTCCTTATGCGCCGCGATCCTGCTGCGGACCTGCGCGTCGAAGTCATCGGCCGGCTTGTGCACTAAATACGCCAAGTCGGCGAACAGGAACTCGACGCCAGTCGCTAGCGGCTTGAATGCGTTCAGGTTACAGCGGATCGCCTTGGCCTTCGCATCGGCGTCGATCTTTGCGTTGGCAAGCGCCGCGCCGAGCTTGTCGCGCACGCTGGCGAGCGTCTTCAGCCCCTTGATGGCGGCTCCGAAACCGGCGTCCATCGGACGCAGTGCCGCCGGCGCTATCTCCGCGTTCACGACCTCGATGTGCATCGCCAGCGCGTCGAGAGCGCGCACGACCTCGGCTTCCTTCAGCTCGATCTTGCGCCGCGTCACCAGTTTGTCGAGGTCTAGCCGCACGCGGCGTGCCTCGGCGCTGATGTCGTCGATCGCCTTGAACAGCGCATCGATGCTCGAGGTCTGGCTAAGCGCGCGCTGTTTCGCTTCAGCCAATCGATCCTCGACATCACTGCACCATTTCACGGCCTTCTCTGCGTCTGCGAAGTCGGCGTCGCTGCTCAGGTCGCGGTTCACTGACCGGATCGCCGTCAGCGCGGTCTGCTTGAACTCGGAGAGGTTTGATGCAGTGACTTGTCCGCTGACTTCGATGCGCAGCGCCGGCAAAGTCTCCGGGGCCTTGCCGATCGGTTTTGCGGGCTCTTCCTCTGGCAAAACATAGGCGGCTAGGTCGCGATGAAACTGATCCCATCCGTCGCGCAATCGCCTGAACCAAACTGGATCAGGCAAAACCCAGATGTACACCATGTTCTTCGGAGTGCCGTCCGACACCACGAAGATAAGCCTTTCCGCGCCGGTGACCATCAGCACCTGCTGGCACTGCGGCATGTGCTCTTCGGGAAGCTCTCCGGCCGACACGCGCGCGGCCAGCGATTCGGACCACTGCTTGTGTTCCATCGCGATGCTGTCGTCTGCGGTCAGCCCATCGCACGACGCCGACAGATTGCCGTCAGAGCACGTGACTGGGTATAGATCTCTACCGAGCATTTCCTCGATGTGTGGCCGTGCCATCGCTTCGACTTCGTGCCCGCGAGCCAGCACGTTGCGCCGAACCCAGTCGCTGAACTCATGCGCAATGCCGGTGTGCTTCATGCGAAGCAATTCGGAACGCTTTACGTTGAGCGAAAGGCCAAGCATCGCTGCGGCCTCGCTGGCGCCGTCGTGTTCCAATCGGAACTGGTCCCATTCGTCGGACCCTTGCACCAAGTCGTGCGTGATCATGTTGAGGCTCCCTTGACGGACCAGCCGGCGATCTCGACCTTCTGGTCGTCCGTGAGCATGGTCTTTGTTTGGATGGTGGCGATCAGGTCATTGACCGACTTCTTCCCGCACTCGATGACGGCGCGCCACTCGGCCGACTTCTTGCTGAAGTCTTCGGGGGTGCAGTCTGGCAGCGTATTCTTCGCCGCAGGGTCTCCTGAGTGGCTCGCCTTGTTCTCCACGACGCTGGCCCAAGTTGCCTCTCCATCACGGATGGCGCCGTAAAGGCCGCGCAGTTTGACCATCTCGGCTGGCGAGCATGTGGCGATGTCGTGGCCGAGGAACTCTGTCAACCCCGTCGGCTGCACGCCGAGTTCGTTGAACGAGTCGAGAATCTTCTTGCGCTCGGCGTCCGGGTCCTTGGCTGCCTTGTCGAGCCGAACTGCCTTGATGATCGATTCGGCTTCGTCCTGCAGATCACCAGGGATGATTCGGAGACCAAGCGTGCGGATGGCTTTTGAGATCAGGGCGGCGCGGATGTTCAGCAGGTCGTCGCCCTTCGCTGGGACAAGGTAGACGTTTTTCCCCCACGAGTTCTTTCGGACGCTGATGTAGCTACCGTCATCCGCCGGCTTGCTGCGCTCGACCGACTTGCTGACGTTCACGTCGAGCGACCACGGGAGGTTGCTTTCGAGGTCGGTGACAGTGACGTGGTGGACCTCCTTCGTCGTGTCCTCGAATGTCATCTCCGACTCGACCATCACGTTCTTCATGCATCGCAGCGCGACCTCGACGAAGCGGATGCCTAGGCCCTCCACACCGTCGCCGATGGGCTTGATGTAGAACGCACTCTTGTTGTCGGCAAAGCTGGGCCGCTTGCACTCTTTCAAGAGGTCCACGCGGACCTGATCCCAGTTGCGGGGGCTGCGCAAGGCCATGATGTAGCGGGCCTCGACCAAGGCCTTGGCCTTCGATGCGGCGGCAGTGGCTGCGCTTTCGACGCTGAACTGCTGCAGGACAGGCGGCGCGAATGCGTTGGTGGTTGCGATGTCGTTCACAGTTTTCCCAAGTTTGTCATTGCTGTGGTCCAGCCCAGATTCCAAGCGCGGCGGCCGCGAGCCCGAACAGCGCGGCCAGGGCGAACCACACCGGCCAGCGCATGTCGATCCAGTGCAGTGCTTTGTCGAAGCTCTTGAAGGCGTGTGCGTACTGAGGATCGCGCTGGAATGCGGCGTTTGTGCCGTGCAGCGTCCTGGCGTAGCGACGGGTCGTCGGCCAACCGGTTGACTCAACCAATTCCTCGCGCTCGTCATCGCTGAGCGGTTCGCCGCTTTCCGCATTGAGTTGGATCGTGGGAGATTGATCGTTGTCCGCCTCAGAGCCGCGGAACATATACAGGCGCGCGGTCATGGGTTGCTCCAAGCGGTCTTGATCTGCCATACCGGCGCGGATACGAAGCCGCTTTCATCCTTTTTCAGGTCGTCGCGCTGCACGAAAAGTCCGCTCGCCAGCGCTTCGGAGGCAATCGTCTCGTTTTCGCTCCATGTCTTTACGTAGAAGCAGTCTGGAGGTAGATATTTCGAGTCGTGTGAGCACTCTTGGCAGGATATGTTGACGCTCAACTTGCCCAGCAGTGCTCCGTCTTTGAGGGTCAAGACAATCGCAGTCGGGCCTCCGGCACCACCATACGCGGCGCGTTTGACATCGACGCGGCCCCAGAACTCGCTTTGAAAGGAACCTATGAGTTTCACGAGATCCACCCGAGATACGTTGCGATTCGGAACAGTCCGGTGGCGATGATGATCAGCCCGAGGCCGGCGGCGCTCAGGATAAGAATCGTGTCGATCATCGAAGCCCCTGGCTCCCACTTGTCACCTTCCGGATGCGGGATCAGGAATGGCACGCAGTCATCGCCATGCGATTGCTCTGCTGCGAAGTCGGCCGCTGTCAGGCCTTTTTCGGTGTGCATGCGCGGCACGTTGAGGTTCTGTCGGCAACTCATGATTACCTCTTGTTGTGGTTGAGTGATTGCAGGGCTTGAATCTGCTTCAGCAAAAGCCGCGCCGTCTCTTCGGCCTCGAAGCGAACGGACTGAAGTTGCGAATACAGTGCAGCAACCCGGCTTTCGATCAGCCTATCGTCGCTTTCCAGCAGCGTGACAGTGATCTCGGCCGTGCCAACCAGCATCCAGCCTTGCTTGGACATGTCGCGCGAGTAGAACGACAGCGAATCGAGCGCATGGGCAGGCGTGCCCATCAGGTCGTCGTGGCTCACGTCGTCGCGCGTGATCCAGGCCTTGGTATTGCCTGTGATGGTGCGTTGGGTGCTCACGATGCGATCTCTTCTTCGACAGGCAGACCATCGTCGTCGAGAGAGTAGAAAACGTCCGGCTTGATGTTGTTCTCGCCGACCTTGCTGGCGAATATGTGCCGCAGGTTGCCGTCCTCGTCATGATTGCAGATGACGATGGCGCCGCCTTTGGATGCGCGCGCCTTGCCATGCCAGCCGGTGTTGAGAGCCACGGCACCGATGCCCGTCGCGCTGCTGGCCGATCTGTTGCCCGTCGCGCTGCTGGCCGATCTGTCGCCCGTCGCGCTGCTGGCAGAACTGTAGCCCGTCGCGCTGCTGGCCGAACTGTCGCCCGTCGCGCTGCTGGCCGAACTGTCGCCCGTCGCGCTGCTGGCCGATCTGTAGACCGTCGCGCTGCTGGCCGATCTGTAGACCGTCGCGCTGCTGGCCGAGTTGTAGCCTTCGGAATGCTTGGCATTGTCCCGCACACAAAGCGCGGCGATCCACGCAATCGCCGCCGTCACGATCTGCGGAATCGTCAACTCGGCTTCGATGCTGATCGACGCGCTGGCAATCTTTGTATCTTCGGTATCGCGCGCAATCTTGCCGCTGGCCTTGACCAGTGCGAAGCGGCTCTTACCTGGCTTGTAGTACTTGAATGTGTCGAGCGGGTTCTCGCAGGAATGGAATCCGCCCGACGCGCAGCGCACGACCTCCGCATCCGTGCTGAACGTCTTTCCAACCTCGTACTGGAATCCTCGGCAGGTCCAGTCGAGGTTGAACGCCTTGTAGGCAGTGACGGACTCGGCGGGTTCGCCTTGAACCTTGTTTTCTGCGTTGCTCATTTCGATATCCCGGTGGTGGCCTTGGCGATGGCGGCGCGGGCGTCCCTCAGCAGCACCGACTCGGGATCATTACCATTGGCCGTCCACCGCTGGCGTGTGAGCAATGCTTCGACGCACACAGCGATGCTGTACAGATCGGGGGCGGCGGCGATCAGGCGAGCGTCTTCCACCTTCGGAGCTTTTGCGACCAGCCCGGAATAATCCGGGCCGGTGATGGTGACGAATCGCGTCCCGCCCGATGCGATGCACCACGGCCCCGGCGTGTGCTGCGCGCTCATGACTGCTCCTTCGGCTGCGCTGCGGCCCAGTCGGACGTGTCATCCATCGCCTCGGCCTCTTCAGCCGTCAGCTCTTGCATCGGCTCCGCAGGGTTCGAGTCGCTGTCGTCCCGGGTGAGCGAGTCGAAGTACAGAACCGCCTTTATTCGGCTGTATGCGGTCAGGTCAGCCGCCGGAGCATCGTCGGCGATGAACCTCCGTTCGCTGGCCTCGCGATTCACCCGAACCAGCACATTGCGGGTGTCATCATTATCGTCCTGGCACATCGGGCAGAAGTCCGGCCCGGGGCACGATCCGCCCATGCTCGAGTTGTCGCAGCGACATGCGTTCGATTGGCGCGCCGCGCGCTCGTCATCCATCGCATCGTGGAATTCGTCGGAGCCAGGTTGCCGCACGAAGTTGTTCTCCGCAAAAACGTAGTGCTCTTCCGTGCGGCCGAACCGCGTGATGGTGCTGACCGTGAGCCCTGGGGAATTCATCTCTGCTTCTCCCGAATCGCGCCTGTTAGGGATGGCGCTTGCTGGTTACTGTAGCGAAACGCTAGACCGTAGTCAAGCGTTTAGATAGATGATTTTTCACGGGTGGGGCCTCGCGCCTCTCGCGCCGCTGCAGCCTCGCCTCAAGCGCGCGCACCACTGGCACGTAGTCTTTGCGCACATGCACGGTAACTGCCACGCGGCCGGCTTCCCGGTGCCGCTGGCGCTCGTCGGCCTTGCGCTGGGCGGCTGTCTTGGCGTTCAATCCCATGTCTCTTCCTTGGTCGCGCCGCACTTCTCGCACTTGCACCACATGCCTTGCGCGCGCTGGCTCACTACCTTCCATACGTGCTTTGTGCATTCAACCAAAGCACCATGCGTCGGCTCATCGAGCTTCCTACCAATCGGCTCACAGCCGTAGGTTGTGATCCTGCATTCAACATCGCATCCCGTATATGGAACCCGACCATAAGTCGCACATGGACGACCGCACCACTTACCAATACGGTGCTTTGGACATAGACCGCCGCCCTCGTGCACCTCGCGTGGCACTAGTGGCGTCCCACATTTCTTGCATGGCTTCATAGCAGCAATTGCGAGGTCCGTTATGAGCGCGGCAACTCTGTCTGGATGGCCGAGCAGGCTGACGCCGTACTTGTCTTGAACGACTTGCGTCATGGCGTCGATTTCCTCGGCCGTGAATTTGAGTTCAGCCATGGCAAAAAGGGCTCACGCCCCAAGCACCTTCCAGAGGTGTTCTTGCGCCTGTCGGCGCAACATGTCGCCGATGTCTTGGGATGGCTTCGGTCCGAGTCCCTTTGCCGCGAGGGCGAGTTCAGCGGCTTCCGCCGCGCGAGCGCGGACAAGAGCTTGATTGAAGGTGATATCGTTGAAAGTGCGGTCGTTCATGTTGCGTTCCGGTTGGTGTGTCGATGGAGTAACTATAGACCATAGTGACACGTCACGCAAGCGATATTTGCGAATTTTCGCGCCAGTCACTCCATTCGCCAGTGTTGCCCAGTGATGCCTGAGCCTTCACGTCCCTAATCAGCGCCTTCGCTGCGGCACGCCCGCGAGCTGCGGCCACATCGCGCACGTACACATCGAAAAACTCGCGGCCCTTGCTGATGCACCAGCGGACTTCGCACTGGTGCCTGTAGAGTTCGCTGGATGTGTCGGCGCGGTCGCTCAGTCGCTCGGATATGGTCATTGGCAACTCCGCGCAATAGAAAGCAGCAGCTCTCGGAAGGCATGCGGCGTCGCCTTCGCTTCTTTTTTGCCAAGCTGAGCTATCCCACGTGCAGCCAATTCGGCGCGCGGTCGATCCGAGCTGATCCATGCTTCTGGTTTTGTGCCTGGTCCCCAGCGTAGGGACGGCGGCGTCAGACCATAGGCATAGAGCCATGTCGCCTTGCGTGCGCGATGGCCGTAGTGGCGCTGCTCAACGTGACAAGTCCAGCCACCGCACATCGTCTTGATCCATCCTCCAGAGGCCGGTGGCTTCGGCAATCCGAATGTGCGCCACGCGATCGACACTGCTGGATGCTCAAGCACGCCACCGAATTGGCGCACGGCATCAAGAGCAGCCGCAAAACAGCCGCCATCGTCACCGACTTTGTGCCCGTAGCGCGCGTGGTTCACTGGCGCCATCTTGCACCAACGGTCGCACGGTGGGTGCGCCACAACTGGGTGCGGCCCGGCGTATTTGCGCGCGTCCCTGGTTTCGTCCCATGGGTCGACGCCAGGCAGGCCAAAGTAAGCTCCGTTCTTGGCAACGAACAGCGCCGCGACCATGCGCTGTGCATAACTTGTCATTTCTTGGCCCCTACTAGTCCTATGCGCGCGAGTTGGCGCAGCGTCAGCAGGATGGCCAAGTCCATGCGCTCGCGGCGTTCGGCGCGTTTCGAGTGGCATCCTTGGTCGATTTCAGCATGGCAGGCGACACACAACGCCGCCGTCCAGCAGTCATCCATCAGACGCTTACCGCCGGCCTTGCCCTCATTGCGGTGAGCGCACTGCGTCTCGCCGTGCTTGTTGCAGAGCACGCACGGCAGGCTTGCCACGGCACGGCGCCAGGCTTCAGAGTGAAAATAATCTTCTTTCACGATCGGATCGGCGTGCTGCAGGTCGATGCGCTGCGCCATGCGGGCGCGCGGGCGCTCGAGCACCAGCGAATCGAACTCGCCGCTGCGGTCGCGCCGGGCCGGCGCCGCGCGCTTGAAGCTCATGGCGATGCCTCCCGCCCGCTCCACACGACGCCACGATCGGCTCCCCACGCGTTCAGGAACTCGATGAACTGCGCGGCCTCCTTCACGTAGAAGTCGCGCGACTGGATGCCAAGCTGGATCACTCGCCGCCCGTTAGCGCTCGGGATCAGCCGGCCATCGTGGTGCAGCGGCGTTCCTGCCAAGCGCATTTCCTCGGCGAACTCGTCGATTAGAATTCGCTTCGTGTCGTCGGCATCCCATCGCTTCCCGGCGTACTCGGTTTGCCGAGCGATGTCTCCGATCATCGCGTGGTATTTTTCCTCTTGGATGCGCCGCTTGTTCGCGGGCTGAACCGTGACGTGATATCCATCCGGCGCCTGCGACACGCAGGCAACAGCATTGCGACGGGCCAAGTCATGCGCCAGGATGAAGGTCCGCTTCTCGCTCACGCCAGCCCTTCAGGCGTCAGATTCCACACATTAATCCCCCATTTTCTTGGCGCATCTGCCGCGCCGGCGATTGCCGCGTCGATGGCATCCCGCAACTCGATCATCTCGGCCTTCGTCGGCCGCAGGTGCATGGTGGCGCATCCGCTGTGGATCGCAACCACGAACCGGCCTGCGTACTCGCCAGTTTTGTGAGCCGCGTTGAGTGGCCAGACAGTAACCTCTGCGGTTCCAACATGCTGCATCGGATGCGTGACTCGGATGGTCTTCATGTTTTTCGCCTTTCAAGGATTTTTCACTGGGGGTCAATTCCTCGCCGCGCGCACTACATCGCGGCACGGCGCGCACAGCTTGTTCAGCCCGCCGCGCCAGCGCATCGTCGCGCACGAGGTCTTGAGGTGGCACCTAGCGCACAGGTGCGCGCTGTAGTGGCCATGGCCACCGGTGCGGAATTTGAGGTCGATTGGCGGGCGGATGTCGTCACTACTCATGATGCGTTCCGCGCCAAGATCAATGCCTTGCACTTTGGGCATGTAACGGCTTCGTCGCGCATCACCCAAGTTGCTCGTTTCATGTCGATGGCGCGCGGCGGGTCGAAGCATAGCGCCGAGACGCGACCCTTTGCGTCGATCTTGTCGCCTCGATGGCGCATTCGAGTCGGCGGTGATAGCGGGCGGATGTCGTCACTGGTCATGCCGCAGACACTTTGCGTCCAACCAGCACATCCTGGCCGGCGTCAGTCACGCTGTAGATTGGGTCACCTCCTGACAGCGGCCCACCACTGCGGCGGCGCATCAGACCCAGCTCGACCAGTGCCTCGCAGTCGTCATAGTCGTCACTTCCGGGGCCGGTGACGAAGTGGTTCCTCCATCCTGGTTGGCCGCGCCCAATACCAAGCGTGTGGCGCATGATTTCCAGTTGCTTCGGCGTCATTGCATTCGTCCTTTAGTGCTTTTTGTTCATGGATTTTCCACCTTGGGGAAGGTCGCCTTCGGCACTGCAATCATTGTCGGATGCTGCCCGGTGAGCAACAGGTACAGCTCCCATTTCGCCATGTCCAGCAGGCCCGGCCCGTCCAGGCGCTCGGCCGCAGACCAGCGCGAGTCGTGGCCGTAGTGCACTGCTCGAGCTGCGGCTAGTTGGGTGTGACCAGCGGCTCGGCGCGCGGCGCGCACGGCCTTGGGGGTGGGATGTGGCAGGTTCATCATGCATTCCGCCAGAAGTCTGCGGCGGACTCATCTGCGAGCCACTTGTGCCGGCAATCCATGCAGTCGGCGTGACCAGGCCCGCCGCGCTCGCCATAGTCGGTGTCGCCACACACGCGGCATTCATACACCGCCTGGCTGCAGGCGCACACATCGCCAATTTCCTGGGGGTGCGGGCAGCGCCCTTCCGCCGATGCTCTGCCAGTCATGGCGGCCGGGGCTTTGCATGCGTCGCTGCCGAGCTGCTGGCTGGCCTCGCTGATCAGGCGCTGGAGTTCGAAGGTCATGTCCGGCGCTCCTGCGCGTGAGTGGATGGGTGCAGCAGGACCAGCGCGCCGCGCCGGATCGGCTTTGCCCGCAATGGGCAAATGCGGTACCAAAGCCCGCGCATCGTCAGGATGCCAACGCAGCCGGATCGCGGGTGGGTGGGGCCGCTGGTATAGGCGCGCCTCATGCTGGCCCCTGGCTGGGCTGGAAGCGGACAAGAAAGCGCATCGAGCGCGCCGATTGGTAGGCCTCACCGCCAGTGCGATTGGCGGCATTTTCAGCTTGCGATAGGTTCGCAAAAACTCGGATGTAGCCGCCCTTGTGCAGATGGGGGACCCCGAAGCGGTCATCGCGGATCGTCTCTTCCTTCGCCACTTTTGCCTTGTAAGCATAGATCTGCGCGTCGATGTTGCCCCTCGTGGAGAGAGGGATGTTGACGATTGCTGGATCGGTGTAGGTGGTAGTGCTCAAGTGTCTCTCCGATGTGTGATGCGATGTAGAGACTTTGCTTTATGCGCAATGGATAGTCAAGCGTTTGGATAGGAAAATATCACACGCCCAGGTGATAAAAAGCTGTTGACACTAGGCTACCCATGGGCTAGCCTACTGTTTATGAGCCGCATCACACCATCATCAGAAGCCCCCATCACAGCGTCCGAACGGATCGCCTTGGCTGCCAAACTCGGCATGAGCGAGCAGTACCTCTACCAATGCCTCACCGGCCGGAAGGCTATGAGCCCGCTGGAGGCCGTCAAGGTCGAAGTGGCATCGGATCGCGCCGTGAGGCGCTGGCACCTCAGGCCGGACGACTGGCATCTCATCTGGCCCGAGCTGATCGGAACGGAAGGCGCCCCGCTCCCTTTTCAGAGCGGCGGGTCGGACAGCGCCGGCAAGGCGACCGGCGCAGGAGCAGGTGAGCCTGCAGCGTTGTTTTTGTCTTGATCGGTGCCGCGATGCTGTCGCGAGCCGGAACTCTTTGTGCTCCGTTCCCGTACTTCGGCGGGAAGTCGCTGGCATGCGAACCAGTGTGGGCAGCGCTGGGTGACCCTGAGAACTACGTTGAGCCGTTCGCCGGCTCGGCGGCGATGCTGCTCGGTCGCCCCAACGTTGGCGATGTGGAGACGATCAACGACGCAGATGGGTTCGTGGCGAACTTCTGGCGCGCGGTTTCGCAGGACGCTGCCGATGTGGCGAAGCACACCGATTGGCCGACGAACGAAGCCGACCTATTTGCGCGTCATTCGTGGCTGGTGCGAAACCGCGAAAGCCTGTTGGATGGCCTGCACAGCGATCCCGAATGGTACGACGCTAAGATTGCAGGATGGTGGTGCTGGGGTTCATGCAACTGGATCGGATCGGGCTGGTGCTCAGGCACTGGGCCGTGGATTCACGACGGCGAGACGCTGGTGGACGCGCGCAAACTCCCGCACCTGAGCGCCGGGCGGGGCGTCAACCGCAAACTCCCGCACCTTGGTAACGCCGGGCAGGGCGTCAACCGCAAACTCCCGCACCTGAGCGCCGGGCAGGGCGGCGTTGCCAAGCAAATCCCATCGCTCACGGGCGGGAAGGGGTTCGTTGGGCGCGGCATCCAGCGCTCCACGCACAGTCTTCCGCGCGGCGAGTTCATCCACGAATGGTTCGCGCTCCTGCATGCCCGCATGCGCGACGTGCGCGTGACATGCGGCGACTGGCAACGCGTCACCAAGGACAGCGTAACCACGCGCCACGGCTTGACGGGCATATTCCTCGACCCGCCTTACACGAATGGCGAGATGGATTACGCCGTTGGTGGTGTTGGCGGCGCGCTCGCAGACGAGGTGCGCGCATGGTGTCAGGCCAATGGCGCGAACAAGGCCCTGCGAATCGTCTTGTGCGGCCATGCCGGCGAGCACGATGACCTTCTGGCACATGGCTGGCGCATCCGCACATGGACCGCACGCAAGGGCTACGCGATCACAGATGAAGCTGTCGCCAACAGCGATAGCGAAACCTTGTGGTGCTCGCCTAACTGTCTGCCTGAACTCGAATCTCAGACGAGCCTGTTCGAGTCATGACCGACACGACGCTTCCAGACCCGATCGTGCCGGCCGAGGTCAACTTACGTGACTTCGGGTTTATGCCGCTGGAGGTTCTTAGGTTGCGAGATTCCGACCTAGCAACGCTAGCATCTGGGGATGAGTTCAAGGCGGCCGTTCTGCTGTGGTGCTACAGCTGGCACCAAGTTCCGGCGGCATCGATACCTGACGACGATCGCATTCTCGCTCGTCATAGTGGCGCACTCGCCAACTGGCGCAAGGTCAAGGACGAAGCGCTGCGCGGTTTCGTCAAGTGTTCTGATGGGCGTTTGCATCACCCAGTTATCGCGGCTTGCGCACTTGAAGCGTGGGAAAGGAGAGGTGAATTCCGCGATGCAAAGGACAACAAGGACGCGCGACAAAAACGTTGGCGAGAGAAGGTCAAGTATCTGTCAGGTCTTCTTCGAGATGCTGGCGTGACGCCTCCAACCAATGTTCAACTGAAAGAGCTTGTCCGTCTCTGCCGTCTACATGTAGACGGGTATGTAGACGCATATGTAGACGATGACGCGTCTACACAAGAGACGCGCGAGATATCTAAAGGCCGTCTCAGTGAGTCGGCTAAGACAGGGACAGGGACAGGGACAGGGACAGGGACAGGGACAAGAGAAGAGAACCCCCCCGCTACGCGTGGCCCCCCCGCTGACGCGGTCGAAAACCCGTCCCCGCTGACGGCGAAGGATTTGGTGTCGGAAGGGATCGATGCCGCAGTGGCAGCAGACTGGCTCAGGGTTCGCAAGGCGAAAAAGGCGCCTCTGACGCGCACCGCTTGGGCTGCCGTGAAGCGCGAAGCTGACCTCGCTGGGATGACGCCGCAGCAAGCCGTGAAGCACGCCGCCGAAAGCGGATGGCAGGGGTTCAAAGCCTCATGGCTGAGCGATGGACCGCCACACCATGCGGCAACGAAACAGACTGCGGCGGAGCGTCGCGATGCGGTCATGGACGAACTCACCGGAAGGAATCGAAATGGAACTCGGACAAGCGACGGAACAGGGCATGCACCGTCTGAAATCGTCGACATCGCAGCACGCGTTGTCGGCTGATGGCATCCCGATTCCGATTCACTGGGTCGAGGAGTTGTTCAAGCGGCTTGGCGCCATCCTCGGTCCAAGGGCCGCGGACACGTTCGGAAGCCGCGATTTGGCACTTGTGAAACGCGAATGGGCTGAAGCGCTCGCTGGCTTCAGCGCCGACGAGGTGAAGCGCGGATTGGCTGCGACGCGAACCCGCAAGTTCGCGCCGAACCTCGGCGAGTTCCTGCACCTCTGCCGGCCGGCGCTCGACCCAGAGATCGGCTTCATCGAGGCCGAGAAGGGCCTGCGGTCGCACGCCGACGGTATCGCATTCGCTTGGTCGCATCCAGCCGTCTACTGGGCCGCAGTTGGAATGTCGTTCGAGGTCCGAAGCACGCCATACGCGCACGTCCGCAAGCGCTGGGACGCGCACCTTGCCGACCAGTTCGCGATTGGGCGTTGGCCCGCGATCCCGGACCCGACGGCGGCGCGCATCGTTTACGAAGAATCGTCGTCTATGCGGAAGTTCTCGGAGCTCGAAAGGGATGCGGTCTTCGAAAAGCTGCGCCAGGCGCGATTGAAACTGACCGGCTTCGCGACGAAGGCCGAGCAAGACGCGCAACTCGAGGCGATTGGCCTCGGAGCCGAGCAACCATGACCATCCGGACACAAATTTGGAACAATGGCGGTGGCACGCAGTCAGCTGCGATTGCAGCGCTGATCGTGACCGGCAAGCTGCCGAAGCCGGACCTTGCCGCGATTGCTGACACCGGCCGCGAAAAAAGCGCGACGTGGGACTACCACGAACGCTACATCGCGCCGGCCTTGGCGAGCGTTGGCGTGACCATGCATCGCGTGCTCAAAGAGGACTGGGCAGCGAAAGACCTCTATGGCGGTGCAGATGGCGAGACTTTGCTAATCCAGGCATTTACGACGCAGGGCGGGAACTCAGAAGTTGGCAAGTTGCCCGGCTTCTGCTCCGGCGAGTGGAAGCGAGATGTGGTTCGACGTTGGGCCAGCGCCCGAGGCGTCACTGCAGCGACGAACTGGATTGGCTATTCGACCGACGAAATGGGCCGCGCCTACAAGTTGCAGCACTCGGCCAAGGCGCAAGGAAAGTGGCATGTTGACTTCCCGCTGATTCGGCTTGGCATGGATCGTGGCGCATGCGCGCACTACGCACTGCAAATCCTCGGCGCGCTGCCTGGTCGGTCATCGTGCTGGATGTGCCCGAACATGCACATGGGCGAGTGGCGCGACGTGATGGCCGATGAACGGGACCGCCACAAGGTGATCCAGTTCGACCTCGAACTGCGCAAGCGCGACCCTCACGCTTGGCTGACCGACCAGGCCGTGCCAATTGATCGAGCTAACTTCGATGACTCAAACGAAGTGTTGTTCGGCCGAGATGGCGGAGCATGCGACAGCGGCATGTGTTTCGTGTGAACAACCAACGTCTAAGCAACGGCAGGAGGAAACGGCATGACCAGAAACCCGAGCGTTCAGCTCGACGCAAAGGAGCCACGCTGCACCGTGCGCGCCGGCATGTGCCAGGGCGCGCCACGATGCGCCAGGGCTTTAGCGCCAATGCCAGCGACGGGCGCTGTCGCTGCTGATTTTTGGCAGCAGCATATCCAAAATCGCGCTTCCGGTCCGGTTCAGATCGCGTTTTGCGCACGCCATGTGACGCCTGTTTTTATCGACAAGAATTCGGCAAAATCAGCTCCAATGAGGCCGGTCAAGCCATGGGCTGGGAGCGCGTCATGAAGGAGTCGGCGAACTACCGCCTTCTGGAAGCCTTACGAGCTGCCGCGCCTGGCGGGCTTGATCGGCAGAAGATGGCCGCGATGGGTCTGCCGAGAGGCGGCTACCTTTCCTCGTTGCTGAAGCTCGCGCAGGAAGCGGGAACCGTGTTCAACAAGCGCTATGGTGGCTTGTCGCTTTACTTCGCCTCACGCGCCGACGCTGAGGCATTCGACCCGACAGAGGCACTGCATGCGTGGCACATGGCGAGGGCATCCGATGCGCAGAGGGCTCCGCTACAGCATGCTGTCCTTGCGGCAGTGCGCGGCGCTCCGAGACTCGGGATTGCGTCCAAGGACATCCGCGAAGCGGTTGGCGCAGATGCGGATTCCGTGATCGTGACAATTTCAGCGATGGTTGGCGCAGGCAAGATCTTATCTGTAGGTCCGCCAATGTGGCGCCGCTATTTCGCGGATCAGGCACAGATGCTCGATGTGATGAACGAAACGCTTGACGACATCGAGGCTGCGCGTAAGGCGAGCCGTGATGCGGCGCGCCAGGCAACCAGGATTCGTGAGCGAGGCTACAAGCGCATCAAGCACGCAAAGATCGTCGCCTCTAGGCCGCCGAAGCCGCCGACCGATCCAAAACTCAGGAAGCCGCCGAAGAAAAAGACGAAGGCCGCAAAGCCACAGCAGGCCTTGATTCCTGAGTCCAGCGGCGTTGTTATCCGGCCGCCGAAGAAGACAATGAAGGACGCGCAGGCCATCATCCCGCCGCACGTGAAGTTGCAGGTGATTCCAGGATTCGAGCGGTTCTGCAAACAGCCGAAAGTGACTGTCGGGCTGTTCTCTTCTCTTGGCGTCGGGCGCTACATGGAGCCGACAGAATGAACCCGCGCAACGAACGCGAGGCGCGCGACGCACTGGAGCCGAAAAGCGAATCGGAGGTTGGAATCTGGCGGCTTGGAATGTCCAGCGTTAACCCGGGCAGCCGGACGATGTGTTCTCTGCTGGAGGAGTCACGCGATCGCATGAGAAAAACCAGGTCCGCCCGTTGGACGAACTGGCTTATTCTGGCGCTCGCCGTCCTTTTGCTTGCGGTCGTCGTCGACATCATGATGCTCGCCAGGGGCTGCGCATGATCAGCTTCATTATCCTAGGAGAGCCGGCGTCCAAGGCCAACAGCCGCATTCATCGGCCGTCGCCGAACGTGCCTGGAGGTGTGATGGTCATCAAGGGCAAGAAGGCTCTCGCGTTCGAAGAAAGCGGTGTGCGCCAGATCCCGCCAAGTTGCCGCGTCCGCATGGAAGGCGACGTGAAGGTGACGATGCGCATCTGGTACGCGTCGCGTCGTCCAGACCTCGCCGAGGATCTGCTGCTCGACATGCTTCAGGACCGAACGAAGTTGGACAAGACATCTGGAAAACGCGTTCTTCTGCAGGCAGGCGTATACCGCAATGACCGCCAAGTCGCATGGAAGGACATCCGCCGCATGGGATTAGACCCAAAGAACCCGCGCGTAGAGATCGTTGTCGAGCCATTGCAGGCACAGCAGGTCGGGGTTGCCGCATGAATCCGCCGGCTGATCTGAAGTGCTGCTTCAACTGCAGCAACTGGCATGTACGCGATTGGCCGCACTGCATGAACAGCGGTCCGTGGGGTGGGAAGCATGCAATGCCGACAGAGCCAGGGTGCGCGTTCATTCCGCGGACAACGAATGGTTGTTCTGCCGAAGCGAAACCATTCCGAGGGCCGTCCGGTTGAGCGATGGGTTAAGGCCTCCGGGCCGAAGCGAGGATGACTATGGACAATATGCAACGTTGGCTTGCGGTTGGTTCTGGTGGCGACACGGTGCGCTTGGTGCACGTTCCAGAGCCAGGGGCCGTCGGCTCGAACGAATGGTTAGGCATCAGTGTGGTGCCGAAGCGTACAAAAGGAGCAAGAGCATGGGACTGGATATCAGCGCGTACCGCAAGCTCACGAAGCTGGACGTGCTTTTCAACGAAGACGGCGAGCCGGTTGATCCAGCCACGCGCGAACCGGTAGACAACTACATGAAGGTGTGGTCGAACCCTGATTTCCCAGGCCGAGCCGATGGTCTGGAAGATCGCGCGTGCTACAGCTATGCCGACGCGGAACACGTCTTCTCGCGCAGCTATGGCGGTTACAACCACTGGCGCGAGACGTTGGCGAAGCTGGCCGGCTACCCGCTGGACTACAGCGAGATTTTCGGCGTGCGCAACGCCAGCCACGCGGCGGCGGCCTGGAATGGCAAGGTGCTGGCCGGTGCGCCGTTCTGGGAGTTGGTGAACTTCGCTGACAACGAAGGGACCATCGGGCCGGTGGTGGCGGCCAAACTGCTGCGCGACTT
>DATIEU010000246.1:0-3057 GCA_035455565.1 Steroidobacteraceae bacterium
CGACATCGTGTTTCACGTGAGCGGCGCGACGCCCTCGAGCGACTTGAAGCCGGTGAAGGAGAAGGGCGCGCTCATCGCGAGCCTGCACCCCATCAAGACCTTCGCCGACGCCGGCCAGGCGGTGGAGAGCTTTCCCGGGACCTATTGCAGCGCCGAGGGCGACGCGGGAGCGCTCGCGGTGCTGCGGCCCGCTTTCGAGCGCATCGGCGCGAAGGTGTTCGACATCGTTCCCGACATGAAGCCGGTCTATCACGCGGGCGGCGTGTTCGCGTGCAACTACCTCGCGGCGCTGATTGAGGCGGCGCTGCGCGCGCACGAGAAGGCGGGCATCCCGCGCGCGGCGTCGCTCAAGGCGCTCGAGCCGCTGGTGCGCGAGACCGTCGACGCGATCTTCGAGCGTGGACCAGCCAGCGCGCTGACCGGCCCGATCTCGCGCGGCGACACCGCGACCGTCGCGCGCCAGCTTGCCCGGGTGCGCGGGTGGGACCGCGAGCTGGCCGGGCTCTACCGCAGCCTCGGACTGTTGGCGGTCGATCTTGCCGAGGCCGACCGGCGGCTCGATGCAAGGCGCGCCGCGGATCTGCGCGCCGCCCTCGCAGGCAATTCATAATGGTCAACAGGGAGTAACGGGATGCCGCTCAGCCTCAAGCGAATCATCAAGTTTGCCCACAAGCTCGACGACGCGTACTGCGTCACCTCGGGGAAGGGCTTCCGGCTGAAGGACCACGACCCCGGCGACACCGGCCACCTTGGCCGGGAAGACAAGCCAAGGGCGAAGGAGGCGCTGAAGCTCGGTATTGAGCATCTCGCGGCGCTCCAGGACATGCTCTACGCCCAGGACCGCTGGTCGATGCTGCTCATCTTCCAGGCGATGGACGCCGCCGGGAAGGACGGCGCGATCAAGCACGTCATGTCCGGCGTCAATCCGCAGGGCTGCCAGGTCGCGTCCTTCAAGGCGCCGTCATCCGAGGATCTCGACCACGATTACCTCTGGCGCTGCATGAAGCACCTGCCCGAGCGCGGGCGCATCGGGATCTTCAACCGCTCCTATTACGAGGAGTGCCTGGTGGTGCGGGTCCACCGCGAGCTGCTGGCGAAGCAGAAGCTGCCGGAGGAGGTCGTCGGCAAGCGCATCTGGAACGAGCGCTTCGAGGACATCCGCGATTTCGAGCGCTACCTCAGCCGCAACGGCACCGTCATCCGCAAGTTCTTCCTCAATGTCGGCCGCGGCGAGCAGAAGCGCAGATTTCTCGAGCGGCTCGACGACCCGGACAAGAACTGGAAATTCTCCACGTCCGACGCGCGCGAGCGCGGCTACTGGAAGGACTACATGGAGGCGTACGACGAGATGATCCGCGAGACCGCGACCGAGTACGCGCCGTGGTACGTCGTGCCGGCGAACAACAAGTGGTTCACGCGCATCGTGGTCGCCGCCGCCATCATCGAGGCGCTCGCATCGCTTGACCTCCGTTACCCGAAAGTGGACAAGCACAAGCGCCAGGAGCTTGCCGCGGCGCGCAGGATGTTGATGGCGGAGTAGCGTCGTGCCTTTGAAGACCGTCAGCGGCAAGCACGCCGACCCGCGCAAGGGACGCGGCGCCGGGATCAATCCCGAGGGGCGCTTCGAGACCGTCGCGCGCGAGGCTTTCGACGATGGCTGGAACACGCCGCCTGATGACGAGCTTCCGCCGCTCAAGACCCACGTCACCGTGGAGCGCGTCGCCAGCATCATCGCGCACAACGAATCGCCCGACGTTCCGTTCACCCAATCCATCAATCCCTACCAGGGATGCGAGCACGGATGTGTGTACTGCTATGCCCGCCCCACGCATGCCTTTCGCAACCTTTCGCCGGGCATCGACTTCGAGACGCGCCTCTTTGCGAAAATAAACGCTGCGGAGAAGCTGCGCGAGGAGCTCTCGCGCCCCGGATACCGCTGCGAAGTGATTTCGATCGGCGCCAACACCGACCCCTATCAGCCGATCGAGCGGCAGTACAAGATCACGCGCGGCATTCTCGAAGTCTGCGCCGAATTCAACCAGCCGCTCGGCATCGTGACCAAGAACGCCATGGTCGAGCGCGATCTCGACATCCTGGCGCCGATGGCGAAGAAGAACCTCGCCAACGTGTTCATCTCGGTGAACAACCTCGACCACGACCTCGCGCGCAGGCTCGAGCCGCGCTGCTCGGCGCCGGCGCGCAGGCTCCAGGCGATGAAGACGCTCTCCGATGCCGGCGTGCCGGTGGGGGTGCTGTGCGCGCCGGTGATCCCGTTCCTCACCGATCACCAGATCGAGGCGGTGCTGGAGGCGGCGTGGCAGCACGGCGCGCGCCAGGCGGGCTACGTGCTGATGCGGCTGCCGTGGGAGGTGAAGGATCTCTTCAAGGACTGGCTCGAGCGCCACTATCCGTTGAAAGCGAAGCACGTGATGAGCCGGGTGCACGCGATGCGCGGCGGCCGCGACAACGATCCCAACTTCGGCTCCCGCATGCGCGGCTCGGGCGAGCTGGCGGCGCTCCTTTCGCAGCGCTTCAAGAAAGTATGCCAGCGCCTCGGCTTCAACGCGGAGGCGCGCAACCGGACGCTAGATACGTCGCGATTCCGCCGGCCCGGGCGGACTGGGCAGCTCGAACTGTTTACAGACGAGTAACGAGGAACGGGCAACGATGAAGAACGAGGTCAAGCTCTACGTCGGCGAGGCGCTCGGGAAGTACGGCTTCCCCCACGGCCACCCGTTCGGACCCGATCGCCAGGAGGCGTTCTGGAAGGAGGCGGTGAAGCAGGGGCTCGACAAGCGCGCCGCGATTGCCGATCCGCGGATGGCGGCGAAGGAGGAGCTGCACCGCTTCCACACTCCCGAGCACGTGGCGTGGGTGGAGGAGAAATCCGAGGAAGGCTCCGGCGCGATCGACTATGGGGACACCCCGGCGTATCCCGGCGTCTTCGAGGCGGCGGCGACGGTGGCGGGTTCCGCCTTGCACGGGCTCGACACGATCATGAGCGGCGGGGCGGTGCGCACGTTCCAGCCGATCGGCGGGCTCCACCATGCGCGCCCG
>DATIEU010000247.1:0-2041 GCA_035455565.1 Steroidobacteraceae bacterium
CCGAATGCTGCAGTTGCAGCGGTTGCAGCGGGGGGGGGTAGGGCCGAAATTCGCGCGCGGCAGCCCGGTCCACTGCCCCTTCCCCCGGAATGGGTGGACGCCCTCGCCCGCATCCAGGCGCGCGCGCAGCCGCAGAGCATCCCGGCGGAGCGCTGGCGACAGTCTGTGGCCGACGCGCGCTATTTGGTCCAGGACTGGGCCGCGGAGCGGGCAGACGCCGAAGGCCATCGCATTAGCCGCAGGCGTCTGCCTGCGGACCATCCGCAAATGGGTCGCACGGTATCGCGCGAAGGGCCTGGCCGGGCTCCAAGACCGCAGCTCGCGGCCACATCGACTGCGTCGACCGACGTCAGAAGAAGTCGTTGAGCAGATTGGTCGGCTGCGCCGTCAGCGCTGGACGGGCAAGCAAATCGCCGCCGAGGGCGTTTCGCCCGCCACCGTCAGCCGTGTTCTGCGCCGGCTGGGTCTCAACAAGCTGAGCGTTCTTCGAGAGCGGGCCCTCGGGCGGAATGACACGCACCCATGCGTCAGCCTGCGCGCTAAAGGTCGCCCTCGCACCACATCGTCGGGGGTAAGGCAGGCGCACCTGTTAAGGCTCTTGGCTTCCCAGCCATAGCTGGGTCTCAGCAACTGTCGTGGAAATCCTCAGGTCCTTGATGCTTTTGATCAATGCGTCAATTTCGCGCCAATCCGCGTCGGTGAGGTGATCTGCGGCTCGTGGGAAGAACTCCTTCTCCTCCATCTCCATATGCGATCGCACAGCAGTGACATACTCAGACAGGAGTTGGTCAAGCCAGCCGCGCGGCAGCTCAATGCCGTTTGCAACGTCGCTTAGGGCTGCGGCGAAACGATGGCTTACAATGGCCAGCCGAGCATGCTCCGTGAGCAAATCGCGAATCGCTTCCGCACTGGCCGGATCACGTTGCATGAGTCGGTCAAAGACAAGATCTTCCTTCGAGTGATGGACCAGGTTCTGAAACACTACGATGTCATTCATCATTGACCGTAGCAGCTCGACATCTGGGACTCCGCCAATGCGGTAGCGCTCCATTTCCGATTCGAGAAGCTGCAGTAGTGCCCGTATGTTGGCGTGATCGGTATAGAGATCCTCCAGTCCCTTGCTCACTGAGCACCTCTCGCGGCACACCGACTGGATTCGTAGCACCCGTTCATAATAACCGTGCTGCCGCCACATCATTTGATTTAAGTCAAAACAGACATCTGAAACGTCCTCCACCCCGCTCTGACTTGCTCCGAGACTGCCGGTAAAGCAGCGCCAGATCGGGCGCCACGTCGTCGGGAGTCACCTGCTCGACGGCATGCGCAAGCTGGGACTGCCGGAATGACGGCTCCTCACTTCCGGTTTTGGCACGACTCGGACCATTCGGCTCAAGACCTGTCAGGTCGGCTTTGCGCGAGAATCCGGAAATGAATCAGCCGGATGTCACGTAGGCACGATAGCTGCCCACGCGCAGCGGTGGAACAGGGTCCACATTTGGCCTGGACGGGGGCGTGCATTTTTCTGGGACTCCCCCCACCCCTTGGCGCGCGGGGGAAGCTGGCTAAAGGAGCAGGACGAAGCGGTGACGCCTATTTGCGTGTACGAAGACCGCAAAGCCACTGGTCCGTTCTTGGCACGAACCTGCCCGATGGAGGGCGGGCAGAGCATGTCCGCTCTGCCCGAGTGGACGTCGATTTGTTCTGCTATGGCAAGGGCATCGTCGACCTCGATGCCGAGGTATCGAACCGTGCTCTCGATCTTGGAATGGCCGAGGAGGAGCTGCACGGCTCGCAGGTTGCCCGAGCGCCGGTAGATCAGCGTCACCTTGGTTCGCCGCAGTGAGTGCGTGCAGACCAGGATGAGACCTCCGGCTGAGCCAGCCCCCTAGAGAACGGCGGCGATGACGAGCGCGTCGCTTCGATTGAGGCCAATACGGGTCAACGTTGTGCGCGTGCTGCACCTTTCTCCAGTCAGCGCAGCGACTTGAACGCGGCTCGGAGCTCGGCACTGAAGAGCTCCGGCTGCTCCCATGCAGCGAAG
>DATIEU010000248.1:0-8077 GCA_035455565.1 Steroidobacteraceae bacterium
GATCCGCGAACACCTGGATTTCCACGTGACGCGGCCGCTGGAGATAACGCTCGAGCAATACACGCTCATCGGCGAACGCCTTGAGCGCTTCGCGGCGCGCACCCTCGAGCGCGGCACGAAACTCGCTCGCCGCGCGTACGATGCGCATGCCTTTGCCGCCACCGCCGGCAGATGCCTTGATCAGCACCGGGTAGCCGATTCGCGCGGCCTCGGCTTCGAGCTTCGCCGCATCCTGTTCGTCGCCGTGATAACCGGGCACCAGCGGCACACCGGCGGATTCCATCAGGCGCTTGGCGGCGATCTTCGAGCCCATGGCGCGGATGGCCGCCGCCGGTGGACCTACGAAGATGATGCCCGCCCGGTCGCAGGCGTCGGCAAATTCGGCGTTCTCGGAAAGAAAGCCGTAGCCCGGATGAATCGCCTCGGCCCCGCTCTGCCGCGCGGCCGTGATGATCGCCGGGATGTTGAGATAGCTTTCGCGAGCGGGAGCCGGCCCGATGCGTACTGCTTCGTCCGCCTGCTCGACATGCAGCGCGCGTTCGTCAACGTCCGAGTACACGGCAATCGCACGCAACCCGAGACGGCGCGCCGTGCGCAGCACGCGGCAGGCGATCTCGCCCCGGTTGGCAACGAGGAGCGACCTGAACACGGCGCTCCTCTACATGCGAAAGATGCCGAACGGCCGCTCGCCCTCGTCGGGTCGATTGCGAGCCGTCGCGAGCGCGAGGGCGAGCACGCGACGCGTGTCGACCGGGTCGATCACGCCGTCGTCCCACAGGCGCGCGGACGCGTAGTACGGGTGCCCCTGGCGCTCGTATTGTGCGCGGATCTCTTCCTTGAACGCCGTCTCCTCGGCTTCTGGCCAGCGCTTGCCGCGTGCTTCGAGTCCGTCACGCTTGACGATCGCCAGCACGGTGGCGGCCTGCTCGCCCCCCATGACCGAGATGCGCGCGTTCGGCCACATCCACAGGAATCGCCCGCCGTAGGCGCGACCGCACATCGCGTAATTGCCGGCGCCGAACGAGCCGCCGATGACGACCGTGAACTTGGGCACCGTGGCGCCCGCGACCGCAGTGACCATCTTGGCGCCGTCCCGGGCAATGCCCGCGTTCTCGTACTTGCGCCCGACCATGAAGCCCGTGATGTTCTGCAGGAAGAGCAGCGGGATGCGGCGGCGGTTGCAGAGCTCGATGAAGTGCGCGCCCTTGAGCGCCGATTCCGAGAACAGAATGCCGTTATTGGCCACGATGCCGAGCGACTGGCCCTCGAGGCGCGCAAAACCACACACCAGCGTGCGTCCGTAGAGCGCCTTGAACTCATCGAACGCCGAGTCATCGACCAGTCGCGCAATGACCTCGCGCACGTCATACGGATAACGCGTGTCGCGCGGGATCACGCCGTAGAGCTCATCCGCGGCGTACTTCGGCGCGCGCCCCGCGACCGTCGCGGCGATTGGCACGCGATTCAAATTGCTCACCAGGCCGCGCGCCAGCGCCAGCGCATGCGAGTCATCCTCCGCCAGGTAATCGGTCACCCCGGAAGTGCGGCTGTGCACATCGCCGCCGCCCAGCGCCTCGGCATCCACGACCTCGCCGGTCGCGGCCTTCACGAGCGGCGGACCGCCGAGAAA
Organism: Steroidobacteraceae bacterium; assembly: GCA_035455565.1. Taxonomy (GTDB): domain Bacteria; phylum Pseudomonadota; class Gammaproteobacteria; order Steroidobacterales; family Steroidobacteraceae; genus DATBVX01. Next base: position 1,631 of record DATIEU010000248.1, read on the forward strand.
GATCGTGCCCTGGTTGCGCACGATGATGCTTTCGTCGCACATCGCCGGCACGTACGCGCCACCGGCCGTGCACGAACCCATGACGACCGCGAGCTGCGGGATGCCCTGCGCCGAAAGCTGAGCCTGGTTGTAGAAGATGCGCCCGAAGTGCTCGCGATCGGGGAATACCTCGTCCTGCAGCGGCAGGAACGCGCCGCCGGAATCGACCAGGTAGATGCACGGCAGGTGATTGTCGAGGGCGATTTCCTGCGCGCGCAGGTGCTTCTTGACCGTGACTGGATAGTACGTGCCGCCCTTCACCGTGGCGTCATTGGCCACGATCAGGCATTCGATGCCGCACACGCGGCCGATGCCGGCGACCAATCCCGCGGCCGGCAACCATTCGCCGTAGAGCTCGTGGCCGGCGAGCTGCCCGATCTCGAGGAAGGGCGATGCGACATCGAGGAGCCGGTCGATGCGCTCACGCGCCAGTAGCTTGCCGCGCGAACGATGCCGCTCGCGCGCTTCGGCGCTGCCGCCCTCGGCGATGCGCGCGGCGAGCGCCCGCAGGTCAGCGGCCAGCGCGCGGTTGACTTCGGCGTTGCGCCGGAAGTCCTCCGACTGAGTGTTGAGCTCGCTGCGGATGACGGGCATCGGTTGAGACCCGTCAGGTAGTGGCGTCGAACAGCTCTCGCCCGATCAGCATGCGGCGGATCTCGCTGGTGCCGGCGCCGATCTCATAGAGCTTGGCGTCGCGCAGCAGGCGACCCGCGGGGAAGTCGTTGATGTAACCGTTGCCGCCCAATGCCTGGATTGCCTCCAGTGCGCAGGCGGTGGCGCGCTCGGCGGCGTACAGGATGCAGCCCGCCGCATCGAAGCGCGTGGTACGGCCCTCGTCGCACGCGCGAGCCACCGCGTACACATACGCGCGGCATGCATTGAGCGTCGTGTACATGTCCGCAACCTTGGCCTGCATGAGCTGGAATGTGCCGATGGGCTGACCGAACTGCTTGCGCTCGTGCACGTAGGGTAGCACCAGGTCGAGGCATGCCTGCATGAGCCCGAGCGGTCCGCCGGCGAGCACCACGCGCTCGTAGTCGAGCCCGCTCATCAGGACACGCGAGCCTCTGCCCACTTCGTGCAGCACGTTTTCCGCCGGTACGCGGCAGTTATTGAGCACCAATTCGCTGGTATCAGAGCCGCGCATGCCGAGCTTGTCGAGCTTCTGTGCGCTGCTGAAGCCAGGCGTCCCCTTCTCGACGATGAAGGCCGTGATGCCCCGCGGACCGAGCGCCGGATCGAGCGTCGCATAGATGATCGCCACGTCGGCTTCGGGGCCGTTCGTGATCCACATCTTGCTGCCGTTCAGGACGAAATGATCGCCGCGCTGCTCCGCGCGCGTGCGCATGCCGACGACGTCGGAGCCTGAGCCCGGCTCGCTCATCGCGAGGGCGCCCACGTGCTCGCCGCTCAGCAGCTTCGGCAGGAAGCGGCGCTTCTGCGCCGGCGTACCCCAGCGCCGTAGCTGGTTCACGCACAGGTTGGAATGTGCTCCGTAGGACAATCCCACGGCTCCCGAGGCGCGGCTGATCTCTTCCATCGCGACCACGTGCTCGAGATAGCCCATCCCCGCCCCGCCAAACTCCTCTTCCACCGTGACGCCGAGCAGGCCCAGCGCGCCCAGCTCCGGCCACAGTTCGCGCGGAAAGCGGTTGCTGCGATCGATCTCATCGGCAATGGGCGCAATGCGCTCGCGCGCGAAATCGCGCACGGCCTGGCGCAGCAGGTCGATGCCTTCACCGAGACCGAAATCGAACTCGACCACGGGCACTCCTGGATATGTCGGCGGATGGAGCGCTTTGGCAGCACTGGACATGGGCCGATATTCTGTCGGACAATCCGACTGTCCGTCAATATTCACGTAAATTTCTGGATGGTGCGTCGCAACCGCTATCCTTAGACCATGTCCGAGGACGGTTCAGCCATGAACAACCTGTTCGAGCCCATCAAGATGGAACCCGCGTATCGACGCGTGGCGGCGAGCATCGAGAGCAAGATCATGGCTCGCGATCTCAATGACGGCGACACCCTGCCCGCCGAGACCGACCTGGCACGCCAGTTCCAGGTCAACCGCTCGACGGTGCGCGAGGCGCTGCGCGAGCTGCAGAGCAAGGGGCTGGTGGCGCGCCGCGAGGGCGGCAAGCGTCTGTTCATCTCGCACCCGCAGCCCGCCGATGTCGCCTCCGGCGTGAGCCGCGCCCTCGCCTTGCACGGCGTGACCTTCCTCGAGGTCTGGGAAGCGATGATGGTTATCGAGCCCCAGGCCGCAGCCATCGCCGCGCGCAAGCGCGAGACGGCACAGCTGGACGAGCTGATCGAGCTCAATTCCCGTTTCGAGGCCCTCGGCTCCGACCACGACCAGGCCATCGCCACCGTGGTGCAGTTCTTTCGCGCCCTGGCGCGCTGCACCCAGAACCGCGTGCTGGTCCTCGCACAAGCGCCGCTCACGCGCCTGCTCTCGCCCACGCTCGCGCGCATGATCGACCAGGTTCCGCAGGCGCGCGCCCGCATCGTGACGGCGCAGCGTCACCTGATCGAGGCCATTCGCGCACGCAATCCGGACGAGGCGCGCAACTGGATGGAGAAGCACATCCGGGATTTCAAGCGCGGTTACGAGCTCGCGGGCATCGAGCTCGACTATCGCGTCGCGATCTGATCCGTCTCGTCGGTTAGTGAAGCTTGTCGTCGGCCAGCAGGCCGACGCCTTCGCGCACGTGATCGCTCAGCCCCACCCCGCCCTGGCGGTAGTGGGCGATGATCTGCTCACGCATGCGCGGATCCCAGAATTTCTTGAGGTGCGTGGCCACGCCGCGGGCCGCTTCGGCACGGTCGTGCTCGGCGCCGAAGAAATCCCCGATGTCGTTCGCCATGCGCAACAGCGTGTCGATGGTCATCAATGCCTCGCTAAACCAGTAAACGATGCCCGTGCGCGTAGACGACATGTTGCCGCTCGCGCGCAAAACCGATCAAGGTGAGGCCGCTCTGCTCGGCGAGCCGCACGGCGAGCGCCGTGGGTGCCGACACGGCCGCCAGCAAGGGCACACCGACGATCGCGGATTTCTGCACCATTTCGTAGCTCGCGCGACTCGTCACGATCATGTAGCCCGCGCTGAAATCCGCGTGTGCGCGCACCAGCGCGCCGATCACCTTGTCGAGTGCGTTGTGGCGCCCGACGTCCTCGCGCACGATCTGGATGCCGATTCCGGGCCGAGCCCACGCCGCGGCATGCACGCTGCCGGTACGCGCGTTGATCTTCTGGCGGCTGCGCAGCTCACCCAGCGCCGCGTGCAACTCAGTGGTCGTGATCTGCAGGTTGGCCGAGACTGGCAGCGGCTGGCGAATTGCCTGCTCCACCGTCTCGGCACCGCAGAGTCCACAGCCGCTGCGCGCCGCGAGGTTGCGACGCCGCTTGAGCAGCTCCGAGAAGCGACCCGAGGCGATGCTGATGCGCACTTCCAGCGAGTCTGTGGCGCGCACCACCTCGACGGACCTGATCTCTTCGCCGCGCTCCACCACCGCCTCGCTCAGCGTGAAGCCGGTGGCGAGATCCTCGAGATCGGCCGGGGTGGCCAGCATGACGACGTGGGCGACGCCGTTGTAACTCAAAGCGACCGCGGCTTCTTCCGCGACTTCGTCCAGCACCTTCTCGACACGCCCATCGCGCCAGCGCTGGACGGAGACGGTCGCCGAGGTCTGCGGGGGTTGCTCCTCCGCAGTCCTCAGCGCCCCGTCGTCATTCGGCATAGCCGACATTCGGAGTACGCGCCTTGCGCTTCTTCTGTGCCCGCTCGCCGCGGACGCGCAACTGCCAGTCGGCCGGCTGTTCGACCCGCACCGCCTGCACAGCGGTCACTTTGTATTCGGGACAGTTGGTCGCCCAGTCCGAAAACTCGGTGGTCACGAGATTGGCGCCCGACTCCGGGAAATGGAACGTGGTGTACACCACGCCCGGATTGACGCGGTCGGTGATCGTGGCGCGCAGCACCGTTTCGCCGGCGCGGCTCGACAACCCGACCCAGTCGCCTTCCTTGATGCCACGCGTGTCCGCATCGTGCGGATGGATCTCGAGCTTGTCCTCGTCGTGCCACACGACGTTGTCTGTCCGGCGCGTCTGCGAGCCGACGTTGTACTGCGTCAGCACGCGCCCCGTAGTCAGGAGCAGCGGGAAGCGGCTCGTGGTGCGCTCGTGGGTGGGCACGTACTCAGTGAGGTAGAACTTGCCCTTGCCGCGCACGAACTGCCCGACGTGCATGGTGCGCGTACCTTCCGGGTGCGCATCGTTGCACGGCCACTGGATGGTGCCCAGCCGATCGAGCTTCTCGTAGCTGACGCCAGTGAAGGTCGGCGTGAGCGAGGCGATCTCCGCCATGATTTCGGACGGATGGTTGTAGTGCATCGGGTAGCCGAGCGCCTCGGAGAGCTTCACGGTGACTTCCCAGTCAGCCAGCCCCGCGACCGGCTCCATCACCTTGCGCACGCGCGAGATGCGCCGCTCCGCATTGGTGAAGGTGCCGTCCTTCTCGAGGAACGAAGAACCCGGCAGGAAAACGTGTGAGTACTTCGCGGTCTCGTTGAGGAAGAGATCCTGCAGCACCACGCATTCCATGGCGGAAAGCGCGGACGTCACGTGGTGCGTATTGGGATCGGACTGCGCGAAATCCTCGCCCTGGATGTAGAGGCCCTTGAAGGTGCCGTCGAGCGCGGATTCGAACATGTTGGGGATTCGCAATCCCGGCTCACCCAGGAGCGATACGCCCCACGCGCCTTCGAACAGCGCGCGCGTCGCGTCATCCGACACATGACGGTAGCCGCTGAACTCGTGCGGGAACGAACCCATGTCGCACGAGCCCTGGACGTTGTTCTGACCGCGCAGCGGGCTCACCCCCACGCCTTCCCTGCCGAGGTTGCCGGTCGACATCGCGAGGTTGGCGATACCCATGACCATGGTGGTGCCCTGGCTGTGCTCGGTGACGCCCAGGCCGTAATAGATCGCCGCATTGCCCGCCTTGGCATAGAGGCGCGCGGCCTCGCGCACCAACTGCGCCGGCACGCCGCTGACCGATTCCGTGGCTTCGGGGGAATGTGACGGATCGGCGATGAAGTCGCGCCACTTCTTGTAGGAATCCACCTCGCAGCGCTCGGCCACATACTGATCCTTGGTCAGGCCCTCGGTCACGACCACGTGTGCCAGCGCATTGATGATCGCGACGTTCGTGCCCGGCATGAGCTGCAGGTGATACGCGGCCTCGATGTGCGGCGTGCGCACCAGCGCGATCTCGCGCGGATCGACGACGATGAGCTTGGCGCCCTGGCGCAAACGGCGCTTGAGCTGCGAGGCGAACACCGGGTGACCCTCGGTCGGATTGGCACCGATGACCATGACGACGTCCGCTTTCTGCACGGACGTAAACTCCTGCGTTCCGGCAGATTCGCCCAGCGTGTGCTTGAGGCCGTAACCCGTCGGCGAGTGGCAGACGCGTGCGCAGGTATCGACGTTGTTGTTGTGCAGAGCCGCGCGCACCAGCTTCTGCACCAGGAACGTTTCCTCGTTCGTGCAGCGCGATGAGGTGATGCCACCGACCGAGAAACGGCCGTATTTCGCCTGCAGCCGCTTGAACTCCGAGGCGGTGTAGGCGATCGCCTCTTCCCAGCTCACTTCGCGCCAGCGCTCGTGAATGCTCTTGCGAATGAGCGGCGTGCGCACCCGGTCGGGGTGCGTCGCATAGCCGTAGGCAAACCGTCCCTTGACGCAGGCGTGACCCTGATTGGCTCTCCCGGCGCGGTTCGGAACCATGCGCACGACCTGCTCGGCTTGCGTTTCCGCCTTCAGCGTGCAGCCGACGCCGCAATACCCGCAGGTCGTAGACGTGGACTTCTCAGGCTGGCCCAGCCTGGCCAGGCTCTTTTCGGTCAGAGCGCCGGTGGGGCAAGCCTCGACGCAGGCGCCGCAGGATACGCACTCCGATTCGAGGAAGCTCTCGTGCTGGCTCGCCGAAACCCGCGAGTTGAATCCGCGGCTCTCGATCGTCAGGGCCAGCGTCCCTTGCGTTTCATCGCACGCCCGGACACAGCGCGAGCACACGATGCAGAGATCCGGGTTGAAATCGAAATAAGGATTGCTCTGATCCGGCGGCGCGCCGCGTTGCGTTGCGCCCTTCAGGCTGTAGCGCGAATCGGTGATGCCGTGCGCCTCGGCCATGTTCTCGAGCTCGCAGTGACCACTCGCCGGGCAGGTTTCGCAATCGAGCGGGTGGTCCGAAACGTAGAGCTCGAGCACGTTGCGGCGCAGCTTCTCGAGCTGGTCGCTGTGCGTGCGGATCTTCATGCCCTCCGCCACTTCCGTGGTGCAGGACGCGGGAAAGCCCTTGCGTCCCTCGATCTCGACCAGGCACAGGCGGCAGGAGCCGA
>DATIEU010000249.1:0-4340 GCA_035455565.1 Steroidobacteraceae bacterium
AGAAGTAGAACTGCCACATGCGGATGAAGCTCTCGGGCAATCCGAGAGCGCGCACGCGCGGCAGGTTGGCGATGAAGTTCTCACGCCAGCGCGCGAGCGTCGCGGCGTAGTGCGGCCCGATATCGGCGAGATGCACGATCCTGAGATCGCTCGCATTCGCCATTGCCTGCGCGAGCGCGCTGACCGCAGGGATGCAGGAGCCGGGAAAGATATAGCGCTTGATGAAGTCCACCTCGTCGCGGGCGCGCGCGTAGCGGTGGTCGGCGATCGTGATCGCTTGCAGCAGCATTTGCCCTCCCGGCGCGAGGCGCGCGGCGCAGCAGCGAAAGAACTCCTCGAATTGTCGATGGCCGATCGCCTCGATCATCTCGATGGATACGAGCTTGTCGAATGTGCCTTCGAGGTCGCGGTAGTCCTCGAGCAGGATCGTGATGCGGTCCCCGAGCCCGGCAGCGCGCACACGCTCGCGCGCCAGCTCATGCTGGCTCGGCGAGATCGTGGTCGTCGTCACGCGGCAGCCGTAGTGGCCCGCGGCATGCAGTGCAAAGCCGCCCCAGCCGGTGCCGATCTCCAGCACGTGGTCCTTCGGACCGAGCGCCAACCGGCGGCAAATCGCGTCGAGCTTGGCGGTTGAGGCCTCGGCGAGCGTCATCTCCGGCCTCTCGAAGAGTGCGCAGGAATACATCATCGTCTCGTCGAGAAAGATCCGGAAGAAGTCGTTGCCGAGGTCGTAGTGCGCCGAAATGTTGCTGCGGCTGCCGGCACGCGTATTGCGATGCAGCCAGTGCGCGGCCAGGCGCAGCGGCGCGGAGGCGCGCGCGAGCCCGGTTTCCAATGAATCGAGCGCGTTCCGATTGCGGAGCATCAGGCGCATCAGCGCGGTGAGGTCATCGGCACGCCAGTGGCCGAGCATGTAGGACTCGGCAGCTCCCACCGATCCACCGAACGCGAGCTCGGAGTAGAACGCGGGATCGTTCACCGTGATAGTGGCTCCGCCGCCGGTGCCCTGCGAGCCGAATTCGAGCTGCTCGTCGCCTTCGCGGATTCGCAGATGTCCGTCGCGCAATACCTTGAGCCGCGCCAGCGCAAGACGACGTGCAAGTGACCCGAGCGGGTTGGCGCGTGGCGCGGTACGCGAAAGTTCGACCAGGGCGGTGTCGGTCATATCGTCTGTTCCTCGACTCGCTTCGACGGGTGGACATGGAAGGCGGCACGCTTCGCCCACAGGCGCAAAGCCTGCCAGTAGATCGCGCCCAGAATGCTGAGCGTCACGAGCGGAAAGCGGGCGAGGGCGCCGGCGAGGCTCGCGCCGCTGATCTCGCGCCGCTCTAGCATGAGCGTGGCATCGAACACACCCTTACCGCCGCGATGGCTGGTCATGTGCACCGCGAGGCGCCGAGCAGGGTTGGTGAAGCGCCAGTCATAGTCGATGTCCATCGGCATGAAGGGCGAGACGTGGAAGCACTTGCCGAAGCGGAAGTGCAGCTGCGCGCCTTGTACCAGGCTCGATTGCGCCGGCAATACGTAGGTGTGCCGTTCTCGCCACGGCGTATTGGTGATTTCCGCGACGATGGCCTCGATGTTCCTGCCCGCCGGGTCGTAACAGTAATAGAAGCTCACCGGGTTGAAGCAGTGACCGAAGTACCTGAGGTGAGTGAGCAGTCGAATCGGCCCTGATGGCCGCGCACCAGTCTCACGCTCAACGAGATCGCGTACCGCCTGGTCGAGTGGCACACGGGCGTCGCCCAGGTAGTCTGCGCGGCGTAGCCAGGCGAGCGCAGGGCGACGCGTCGACCAGAGCCAGCGGCTGCCGAACACCTGGTCCAGCTCGGCCAGATCGAGCCACACCATGAACAGGCGGTACTCGAACGCGTGCGGCTCTGGGGCGAAACGCCGGTGCCTAAGCCGTCCGGTATACAGCGCGCTGTGCATGGTCCTGCTCGAAATGGGAAAGCGCATCGAGCGCGCTGACGACACCGTCTTCGTGGAATCCATTGCGCCACCAGGCGCCGCAATAATAGGTTCGCAGCGAGCCGTTCACTTCGCGCTGGCGCGCCTGCGCCGCGACGGAGGCGGGCGTGAAGAGGGGATGCCGGTAATTGATGCGCTTGATGATGCGCGCCGGATCGATCGCGTCTGTGCGATTCAATGTGACCAGGAATGGCGTCGGCGCATCGAGGCGCTGCAGAATATTCATGTTGTACGTGAGCGCCACCGGCCCGCGATGCGAAGGAACGACGTGGTAGTTCCATGCCGCCCAAGCGCGGCGCTTTCTGGGAAGCAGGCTCACGTCCGTGTGCAGGACTGTCTGATTTTCCTGATACGGGATAGCGCCCAGGACCTCGCGCTCTGCCGCGCTCGGATCGGCCAGCAACTTCAATGCGTCATCGCTGTGGCAGGCGAGGAACACAGCGTCGTAACGCGCCGCCTCGTGGCCTCGCGCTTTGACGATCGCGCTGCCCGGAAGACGGCGGATCCAGTCGACCGCGGTTCTCAGGCGAATGCGGTCGCGAAATGGTGCCGTGAGCCTATCGACGTAGCGCGCCGAACCGCCGCAGATGGTGCGCCAGACCGGCCGGGCATTCACCGTGAGCATCCCGTGGTTGTGGAGAAAGCGCACAAAGAATCGTGCCGGAAAATCGCGCATCGATTCCGGGTCGGTGGACCAGATGGCGGCGCCCATCGGCACGATGTAGTGCTCGACGAACGCGCGGCCATAGCGCCCGCGCGCCAGCAACTCGCCGAGCGTCAGCTCGTCGCCGGGATCGTCGAGCAAGTCCAGGGCCTCGCGATTGAATCGCAGGATGTCGCGGACCATGCCGAGAAACGCCGGCCGCAGAAGATTGCGCCGCTGCGTGAAGAGCGTATTGAGCGTCGCGCCGTTGTACTCCAGTCCGCTCGCCTCGCAGCGCACCGAGAAGCTCATGCTGCTTTCCTGCGAGGCGACGCCGAGCTCGTCGAGCAGCGCGATGAAATTCGGATAAGTACGGTCGTTGAAGACGATGAACCCGGTGTCCACCGCGTACCACCGCCCGGCCTGCTCGACGTTGTGCGTGTGGGTGTGCCCGCCAACGTGATCGCCAGCTTCGAACACCGTGATGTCGTGCTCGCGCCGCAGCCGCTGCGCGATCACATTGCCAGCGATGCCACTGCCGATGATGGCGATCTTCATGCGCTCGCCTGCGTCACGGAGAGCGGCACCGGCCGCAGGTCCCAGATCACGCCGAGCGCGGCGAGCAGCCGCAGGCCGTAGTAGCTCAGGTCGATCTCCCACCAGCGAAAGCCCTGGCGCGCAGCGGCCGGGAAGCGATGGTGATTGTTATGCCAGCCCTCGCCAAAGGTGAGCAGCGCAAGCCAGAAATTGTTCCGCGAGTCGTCGCGCGTAGTGAAACGCCGCGTGCCGAAGCGATGTGCCAGCGAATTGATCGTGAAGGTGGCGTGATAGAGCGCTACGGTCGAGATGCAGAATCCCCAGACGACAAGCTGTGCGCCGCTCGTGCCAAGCTGAGGCGCACTGTGTTCGAGCCACGCGCCGAGCGCGTAGAGCATGGCGGCCAGCAGCGCCGGCACCGCTGCGTCGTAGCGGTCGAGCCAGCGCAACTCGGGATAGCGTGCAAGGTCGCGCACCAATCTGTCGCGCGTGCAGAAGTTCGCGCGCGTGAGAAACCAGCCGACGTGGCTCCAGAGGAAGCCGTGCCGCGGCGAGTGGCTGTCGGTTGCGTGATCGGCATACGCGTGGTGATGCCTGTGGTGCGAGGCCCACCATAGCGGTCCACGCTGGACGGCGGATGCACCGAGCAGCGCGAACACGAATTGCGCCGCGCGCGACGTGCGGAAGGCCCGGTGCGAGAAATAGCGGTGGTAGAACGCGGTGATCGCGAACATCCGCAGTGCGAAGAGCGACACCGCCACCGCGGCGGCGAAGGGGCTGACGCCGGTCCACAGCGCGCCGAGGCAGCCGGCGTGGAGCAACAGGAACGGCAGAGCTCGCGGCCAGTCCAGGCGGCGCTCGTCTTCGGCTCCGGATGCGGATTGCGCGACGTCACTATCGAACCAGCGCCGCAGCGCCAGTGTAAGACTCTGCATCTTCATGATTGGCCCTAAGGGTTGGCGGGGATCGGGTCCCAGCGCTGCGGAACCGTGCGGATTCGTGAAACGTCGTAACCCTGCGCGCCGATGAATTGCACGATGCGCTGATAATCGTCCGCCTCGATCTGCGGCGTGCGCGCCATGATCCACACGTAGTCGCGCCTATTTCTCCCGATCACGGTCTGCGTGTAATCGGGCGTGAGGTAGACGATGCGGTAGTCGGCCTTGACGGGCCAGACGAACTGCATGCC
>DATIEU010000250.1:0-6297 GCA_035455565.1 Steroidobacteraceae bacterium
CGTCACTGCGGGCCAGGACAACGCCGTTCGGAGTCTTCCCGCTGGCGCTTCAGCAGATTGTTCTGCTTGAGCTCGAGCAGCTCGCCGCCGAAGTAGCTGCTGTTCCAGTACGCCTTCCTGGCAATCTCTGCGGCGACCTGACGGGCGTCTGTGGGCGTGTTCGCGAACACCACGACTCGAGAACCCTTGTCCCAATTGGGCAGGCGACCGTCGTCATTGGCCGCCGTCGCCTCGCCGGCCTGGATGTTCACCGCGCAGCGCACGGTTCTCGACTGGAATTCCTCGGGCGTTCGCGCATCGACGAACACCGCGGTGCGATCGCCGCGAAAGATGTACAGCAAGCCGGCGAGATCGGTCTGCACGGTATTGCCGAGGGCACGCCACACCGGGATGCCGAGCTGATAGCGCTTGACATTGGTGTAACCCGCGAGCACCAGCTGTTCCGAAGTCCGTTTGCTCTTGCCGCAGAACGGACCATTGCAGGTGAGCGTCATGTGCGTCGCCGGATTCGGGTACCGACTCACGATCTCGGCGACTTCTTTCTCGGGTATGTTGATCGATCCCGGAATGTGCGCAATCGAATACTCGAGCCGCGAGCGCACGTCGAGGACGGGCTCAGTGCCGCTCGCGAGGATGGCCTGCAGCTGGGTAGTGCTGATCTCGGGCGTGGGTTGATTCGGCTCACCCAGGGTCGTCTGGAAGATGGTGGGTGTTGACTGGGCCCGCGCCGCCTCGACGCACACGAGCAGCGTCACCAGGGCCAGGCTGATCGCGGGCAGACCGTGCTTCACTCGTTGCCTGAGAGTCCTCATAATTTGCTCCTCCCAATTCGTTGTGGATGAAACCCGCGCCCGACCGTAGGCGGGGGATCCGCGGACGCCAATGGACGCGGCCTGAGGTTTCCAGGATCTTTTTGTGAGTGATCAACTCATTGAACTGAGAAGGAATTCCCGGCGAGCTGTGCAGCGACCGTAGGTTGCGCAGAGTCATGCCGACCACGCCCCACAGCACACGGATCCGGTTCGCGACGTTCGAGCTCGACGTTACCGAGGAGCAACTGCGCAACGCCGGCTCACTGATCAAGCTGGCGCCGCAGCCGCTCAAGGTCCTCACTTGGTTGGCGACGCACGCCGGTCACCTGGTCACCCGGCAGGAGCTGTTCGAGCGGACGTGGGGCCCCGGAACGTTCGTCGACTTCGAACAGGGGCTCAATCACTGCATCAAGCAGATCCGGCTGGCGCTCGGTGATGACGCGGAGCATCCACGCTTCATCGAGACCATTCCGAAGCGCGGCTACCGATTCATTGCAGAGGTGCAGACCCCCGACGATCGGGACGCCGTGCTCGATTCTGCGAGTGTCGTCGGTCCCGGCGCGGCCGCAGATCGCCGTGGCGCCCGACGCTGGTCCACCCTCGTTGTTACCTTATTGGTCGCTGCCGCGCTGGCTGCCCTCGCGGTGGCCGTTTTCCAGCAGACCCGGAAAGGTGAGGGGGCGCGCACCGCGACGACGCCACGGGCGACGTTGGCCGTCCTGCCCCTCGAAGTACTCAATCAACAGGAGGAGATCGGCTATCTGGCACTCGGCATTCCGGACGCGATCACAGCGCGCCTGGCGCGAGCCGGTGAGATTCGCATCCGGCCGACGGCAGCCGTGATCCAGTCCGATCCGGCCAAGCACTCGTTGTCCGAACTGGCACGCTTGCTCGAGACCGAATACCTGCTCACGGGGACCCTGCAGCAAGTCGGCGACCACATTCGCGTCAGCCTGCAGCTCGTTCACGGCACCGACATGGCATCGCTCTGGGCGCAGCACTTCGACCGCACGCGCGACGATCTGCTGTCGCTCGAGGATGCGATCGCCGAAGAGGTCGCGGCAGCGTTACGGATTCCGGTCACGCCCGCGGAGCGGACACGCTTCGACCGACGCTATACGTCGAACGCCAGGGCGTATGAGTTCTACCTCAAGGGTCGATCGGAGCTCCTGCGCTTCACGAAGGAGGGAACCCTGGCCGCCATCGCGGCGTTTGACGCGGCATTGCAGGCGGACCCGAATTACGCGCTCGCCCACGCTGGACTCGCCACGGCCGACGCCCAAATGCACTTGCGCTTTGCCGAAGCGAATGAAGTCGTCGTTTGGCGGGAGCGTGCGCAGCGTGAGGCAGCACTCGCTTTGCAGCTGGATCCGGAGCTCGCCGAGGTGCACGAGGCGCTCGCGGCCGTCTACGGACAGACCGACTTCGACTGGGCGCGCACGATCAGCGAGAGCCGCGCGGCGCTCAGATTGAATCCGAATCTGCCGCGCCCGCACTACCACCTCGCGCGCGCCTACTATCACTACGGGTTGCTGGAGATCATCGAGAGTGAAGTCGCGGCAGGCCTCGACATCGACCCGGTCAACCAGCTCGAGCCGTTTCGCCTGCGCGGAACCGCTGCGCTCGTGGGAGGCCGCTTCGAAGAGGCGACGAAATGGCTACGACAGGCCCGAGAGCTGAGCGGTCCAACCGTCAGCGACTGGTACTACGCGCAAGCGCTCTACTACAGTGGCGATCACAGCGCCGCGGAGGAAATCCTGCACTCACTCCGCGGTGGCGCACAGGGCGAGCAACGGGCCAGGGCGACCCTGGCGAGCTTCGTCGCGGCGAGCGGCGACGGTGCGCGGGCGAACTCGCTGATTGCGGAGACGCTTGCGGCGGCATACATGGATCATCACGTCGCTTATTCCCTCGGTGCGGCGTATGCACAACTCGGGCAGTCCACCCGAGCGCTCACCTGGCTTCGCAAGTCGGCGGATAGCGGCTTTCCGTGCTTCCCCTGGTTCTCGCAGGATCCGTTGCTGCGACCACTGCGCGACAACCCGGAATTCGGGCGCCTGCTCGCCGACCTCGAGGAGAGGCTGGAAGCCGCGCGAGCTCAATACAAGTGATCGGTTTCGGATGAACACCCCAATCGACACCGCTGCTGTCCGCACCTATTTGCGCTCTCTGCAAGATCGCGTGTGCGAGGCGATCGAGACAGCGGATGGCGTGGCGCGCTTCCGCGAGGACCTGTGGGAACGCGCGGAGGGCGGCGGCGGCCGGTCGCGCGTGCTCGAGGACGGTTCGGTGTTCGAGCGGGCCGGCATTGGCTATTCGGATGTTCACGGTGCGAAGCTCCCACCCACGGCCAGCGCACGCCGACCGGAGCTCGCAGGGCGCTCGTACGAGGCCCTGGGCGTCTCGCTCATCTTTCATCCCCACAACCCCTTTGTGCCCACCGCGCACATGAACGTTAGATATTTCGTCGCGGAGAAAGAAGGTGGCGAGCCCGTCTGGTGGTTCGGCGGCGGCTTCGACCTCACGCCCTGCTATGGCTTCGAAGAAGACGCGGTTCACTGGCACCGCACCGCTCGCGAGGCCTGCGCGCCCTTCGGCGCGGACGTTTATCCGCGCTACAAGAAATGGTGTGACGAGTATTTCTTTCTGCGTCACCGCGGTGAGCCGCGCGGCATCGGCGGGCTCTTCTTCGACGACCTGAGCGAGGGCGGTTTCGATCGCTGCTTCGCATTCCTCAAGAGCGTCGGCGATCACTTCCTTCCGGCGTATCTGCCGATCCTCGCGCGCCGCAAGCATCTTGCATACGGTGAACGCGAGCGCGACTTTCAACTTTATCGCCGCGGCCGCTACGTCGAGTTCAACCTGGTCTGGGACCGCGGCACGCTGTTCGGCCTTCAGTCCGGCGGGCGCGCGGAATCGATCCTCATGTCACTCCCGCCGCTCGTCCGCTGGCGCTACGACTGGCGTCCCGAGCCGGGAACTCCCGAGGCACGGCTCTATCAGGAGTTCCTGCGACCGCGGGAGTGGGCGGACTAGGGACGGCTAGTCGAGAGGCTGTCTCTCGCAGGAAACCTGGGTATTCCAGTCGGCGAAGCTGCCCTCGGGGTTGCGCTCCCACGCCCACACATGGATCTCGTAAAAGGCCGGGAGTGCGTAGCGATTGGGCCCGCTCACCAGGTTGAGCAGATGACCCTCGAGGGTCGGCTGGCCGCCCACTTGCGTATCCCACACTTCCGCGATTTCAATGAACTCGACGCCCACCAGGCGCATCGCACCGTTCGCCATCGGCTCGTAGATCAATGCTTCGGGCTTGTCCGCGCGCAGCACGCCGTCGCCGATGCGTTCGCCCTTGACGAAGTGCACACCCATGGCGCCCGTGTTTGGACCGCTGACGCAGGGCGTCGCCGGCACCCACCCTTCACCGAGCGCCACATTGATGTCCTTGTAGCGCGCGGTCGCCTTGCGGACCTTCTGCACGAGCGGCGACTTGTGCCATGGCGAGTCGTGCTCGTGGTGCTCGCTGAACGCGGCGGATTCCGATGCCGGCTGCTCGGCCGCCAGGGCGACGAAGGAGACGCCGAGCGGGATCAAGAGCAACGTCAAATGGCGAAAGAGTTTCATGTTCGTGTCCCTTGCGATTACTTGTAGAAATACGGATCCAGGATGCGAACCTCGGTGATGTGCTCGACCGGGAGCTTGTTGCGGTTCGCCGTGCGGCGGATCGCCTCGGGCGATGGCGCGTCGTAGACGCAGAAGGACTTCTTCTTGTCGAGGCTCACGTAGGAGTGCACCCACGTGACCTGCTCCGACATGTTGCTGTCCACTACGGCCAGGCAGGCCCGGGCGCCGGCCTCATCGACCGGCACGTTGAGGCCTTCCGGAAATTCTCGTTCGACCACATAGCGCGGCATGGCGCTTCTCCGATATTTTTTGGGTGCGCGACCCTTTGCGACGCACAGTAAAGATCCGCGGCGGTAGGGGAATCGGGGGACCTCCCCAGATTGGGCCCCCGACCTCCCCAAATTGCGTTACCCATGCCAAGGGTGCGGGTCTTGCAGGATACTCACGCACTCGCGGGCGGCGTTGTGCGCGCCCGATGGATCGCATAGAGCTGAGCGTTGTTGACCTGGACCACTGCGTTCTCGATTGCATCCCGATAGCAGGAGCTTCTCTTCAGGTTGGGGATGGTGAAAGGGACGACGGCGTGACTGCACACCGTGACCGCCGCTTGCTGGATCCGCTTGTACAGAACACTCGCGCCCTCGGGCCGCGTGAGGTCGAGCTCGTGGTAGCGCACGACGACACGCGGAAGGCCAGCGTCGCGCGAACTCGCGCTAAACGCCGCGGGGGCGTTGCTCAGCAACAGCGCGGCCAGGCAGCCCAGCAGAATCCGAGTCGATCGTTTCATTGCGTACATGTCTCTCTCCTTAGTGGGTGGCGAGTTTCAGATCACGTGGAACAGAGTAGAGACATGCGCGCAGCGGCAAATCGGGCAGGCTCCCCAACTTGCGTTCCCGGCGACCCCAGCTTGCAGGCACGCGGTACCTAAATGGAACTTCTCGAACGCCAATCGCAACTCGATGACCTGGGGCAACACCTGCGCGAAGCAGAGTCGGGCTCCGGCAAGGTTGCCTTCATCGTCGGCGAGGCGGGCGCGGGGAAAAGCGCGCTCGTCGAGGCCTTCGCGCAACAGTTGAGTCGCGACGCGCGTCTCGTGTGGGGTGCGTGCGATGCATTGCAGACACCGCGCGCCCTTGGCCCGGTGCACGAAGTGGCGAGCGCACTCGCGGTCGCCAGCGCGGGCTCTGATCTCACGGAGCAATCGCGCCCGCAGCTTTTTGCGCGTCTCGTCGATGAGCTCGCCCGGCGCGATCGCCTCACCGTGGTCGTGCTCGAGGACCTGCACTGGGCGGATGAGGCAACGCTCGATTTCCTGCGTTATCTCGGTCGCCGCATCCAGCGCACCCGCTGCCTCCTCATCGCCACCTATCGCGACGATGAGCTCGCCGCCACGCACCCGTTGCGTCGCATGCTGGGTGAGATCACCGGGCGACACAGCGCGCGCATTCGGGTTCCATCGTTATCCCTGGCTGCGGTCGCGCAGCTGGCCGGGGGAGGGCAGCGCAACGTCGAGCGCATCTACAGAGTCACCTGCGGTAACGCGTTCTTCGTTCGTGAGGTGCTGGCTGCATCAGGCGATGCGCTTCCCGAGACGGTGCGCGATGCGGTGAATGCCCGCCTGCTCCAGTGTTCGGCCGGTGCGCGAGAGCTCGCGCAGCTCGTGTCGCTGTCGCCCGGCCGCACAGAGTTGTGGCTCGCCGAAGCCATTCTCGGACCATCAGGTCAGTTGATCGAGGAAGCCGTCGCTCGCGGGCTCTTGCGTGCAAGTGAGGACAGCATTGCATTTCGCCACGAGCTGGCGCGCCTCGCGGTCGAGACCACGGTGCCACCCGCACGCGCTCAGGAGCTGCACCAGCGCATCCTC
>DATIEU010000251.1:0-46636 GCA_035455565.1 Steroidobacteraceae bacterium
TTGCCGCGCAGCGGCCGGTCGAGCACTTCGACGTTCCAGTCGAGTTGCACGTAACCGCCGCTATCTTCTTCCTTGACGGTGTTGTTGTTGCCGAGCGCGGGTGTGATGCTGAGCGGGAACAGGTTCGGGTCGTACAGGCCGAACAGGCTGGCGGCTGCATTGATGTCCGGTGTGAGCCAGCTGGTCGGCGTGCCACCCGGCACGCCCAGTCCGTTGCCGAACGTGGTCGTGCTGCTGTAGGACGCCACCGGTGTCGCCGCGACGTTCGGCGGGATCACCGTCTCCGAGGGGCGTCGCGCTTCGGTCGTTACGAACTCGTACTCTTTCCACTGCGGGCCCGCCTTCAGCGAGAAGGTCTCCGACATGACGAAGTCGACGTCGAACGAGACCGTCTTGAAGGTGTTGAGCGTGCTCTGCGGCCGCAGCCGGATCTGCGACAACGTCCAGGTCGCCGGGTTGGTGACGTCGTTCGTGCCGTAATTGATCATTGGCAGCCGGTCGTCGCCGCGATAGTCGAACGTGTAACCGTCGATGTTGTTGGCGTCGAAGAGCAGTGTCGTCTGTACCGGGTTGTCGTGATTCGACTGGGCAGCGCCCGCCAGGCCATGCAGACGGAATGTGTCTGAGAAGCTGTGCGTTACATCCAGCGTTCCCTGGTAGAACTTTGTCTCGAGTTCGTCGAAGCGCGCCTCGGAGCGGATGTCGACGTCGTCGAACACGCCATAGACGAGTGTGTTGTTGGCGCCAATCTCGGCGGCCTGAACGTCGACGTCGTTGATGCCCGCCATGCCGTTGGTGCTGAACACCTGCGATTCCAGGAAGATTTCGCTGCGTTCGGCCTTGAACTCCGAATAGAGCACATCGAAATTGATTAACGTCGCATCGGTCGGCTGGAACTGCAGTGAGCCCGTCAGGCCGATGCGCTCCTGCTCGTGCTCGTATTTGTCGTAGCGCGGAATGCGGGGACGGAACGCTGCGTTGATTTGCGACAGCGTGGCCGTGGAACCGCTCCCGGCGTAGTTCGCCCCGAGCGCGCCGAAACAGCCCGCGCCCACCGCTGCCGGTGGCACGGGACAGGCACCGCTGTCCTGCCAGCGCACGGTGCTCGAGCCTTCGTCGAGAAGCTGGCGATCGGTGTAGGCGGCGGACAACAACGCGCCCCACTTGCCGTCCCCGAAGGTGTTGCTGACCATCACCGAGCCGCGCGGGCTCACGTCCTCGGATACGTCGTTGTATCCACCCTGCACCTGCGTGAGGAACGTGAAGCCGTTGTAGTCGAAGGGGCGACCGGTGCGAAGGTCAACCGTCGCGCCGACCGAGCCTTCTTCCACTTCCGCGGAAGCAGTCTTGCGCACGGTGATGTTGTTGAAGAGCTCGGACGCGAACGTGTTGAAGTCGAAGTTGCGGCCACGATTGGTGCCGCCGGCGGCATCGGTGCCGCCGTTGGTGGTGAGGGCTTCGATGCCGTTGATACGCACGCGCGTGAATTGCGGACCGAGACCGCGCACCGTGACCTGCCGGCCTTCGCCGGCGTCACGCGCAATCGAAACGCCAGGCACGCGCTGAATCGCTTCGGCGAGATTGAGATCGGGGAAGTCGGCGATGTCCTCCGCGACGATCATGTCGATCGCGGAAGCGGCCTTCTGTTTTTGATCGAGCGCGATGGCCAGACTCTGGCGGTAGGCGGTGACGACGACTTCGCCGAGCTCCGGGCTTCCGGCGGCGGCTGATTCGCCCTGCGGTGCTTGAGGTGCGGTGTCCTGCGCGATGGCGACACCGGTAAACGTCAGGAAACTTGCGAGCGATCCCAGCAGGACGCGGCTCAACCGCAGCCTGGGAATGAGGTGCAACATTTGAGTAATCCCCCCTCGTTGCGCGGCTTCAGGTATTCTCCTGACACCGGTAGCATTTCGCGTCGAGCGGAAAAATGACACCGGTGGCATTCGCGAGGCTATCAGAGGTCGAGCATCGTCGGCAATATGCGTCGTGCATGCGCAACAGTGATGCGGCGCGACTGCGAAACGAGCCTCCTCGACTGTTGGCTCCAACCGCCGCGAGCAAGCCGGGAAAGAGTGCGTGTT
The DNA here is from genome assembly GCA_035455565.1 of Steroidobacteraceae bacterium. Lineage (GTDB taxonomy): Bacteria > Pseudomonadota > Gammaproteobacteria > Steroidobacterales > Steroidobacteraceae > DATBVX01. Next base: position 2,082 of record DATIEU010000251.1, read on the forward strand.
ATGTTCATCGGGGGAGGGTTGGGATGAGTAAAGACCGCATGGCAGTCCTGGCGGCGATGATCGACCAGGGGGTGGTCCCGGTCTTCTATCACGCCGACGCCGAGGTCTGCCGCCAGGTGATCCAGGCGTGCGCGAACGGCGGGGCCAAGTGCGTCGAGTTCACCAACCGTGGCGACTTCGCGGCGCATGTCTTTCTCGAGATTGCGCGCCACTTCGCGACCGCAGATCCCAGCGTAATCATGGGGGTGGGCTCGGTCGTCGATGCGCCGACGGCGGGTCTGTACATCGCCAGCGGTGCGAGGTTCGTGGTCGGGCCGGTGCTCAATCCGGACGTCGCCAAGGTGTGCAACCGCCGCAAGATCCCCTATAGCCCCGGCTGCGGCAGCGCCACCGAAATCAGCCAGGCCGAGGAGCTGGGCTGCGAGATCGTCAAGATCTTCCCTGGCGGCTCGGTCGGCGGTCCCGACTTCGTCAAAGCCATCCTCGGTCCGTGCCCCTGGACCCGCATCATGCCGACCGGTGGGGTGGACAGCACCGAAGAGTCGCTGCGCAAATGGTTCGAGGCCGGCGTGGCGTGCGTCGGCATGGGTACCAACCTGATCACGAAGGAATTGCTGAGCAAGCACGACTACGCCGGTATCGAGGCCAAGGTCCGCGCCACGATCAAGCTGATCCGGGCCATCCGGGGCAAGTGAACCCATGACCGACAACGTTCTGACGATCCGGTCCACCGCGGATACGCGCTGGGATTGCGCGGCGCTCGGCGAGGTGATGCTGCGCTTCGATCCCGGCTTCGGCCGCGTGCGCAACACACGCAGCTTCCAGGTGTGGGAAGGCGGCGGCGAATACAACGTCGCACGCGCCATGCGCAAGTGCTGGGGCAAGCGCTCGACCGTCGTCACGGCGTTGCCGCAGAACGATCTCGGCTGGCTGGTCGAAGACTTCATCATGCAGGGCGGCGTCGATACCTCGCACATCATATGGCGCGACTTCGACGGCATCGGCCGCAATACGCGCGTCGGCCTGAACTTCACCGAGAAAGGCTTCGGTGTGCGCGCGGCGCTCGGCTGTTCCGACCGCGGCCACTCGGCGGCCTCGCAGTTGCGACCGGGTGAAGTGAACTGGGAAAAACTCTTCGGCGAGGAAGGCGTGCGCTGGTTTCACACCGGCGGCATCTTCGCAGCGCTCGATACCGGCACGGCCGAGGCAGTCATCGAAGCGGTCGAGGTCGCACACAAGCACGGCACGATCGTGTCTTACGACCTGAACTATCGCGCCTCACTGTGGAAGAGCCGCGGCGGTCAGCCGGCGGCGCAGAAGGTGAACCGCGAGATCGCGCGCCACGTCGACGTCATGATCGGCAACGAAGAGGACTTCACGGCATGCCTCGGCTTCGCGGTCGAGGGGCTGGATGAGCACATCTCGAATATCGATCCGGCCAACTTCAGGAAGATGATCGCGTCCGCCGTGAAGGCGTTTCCCAACTTCAAAGTCGCCGCGACCACGCTACGCAATGCGAAGACTGCATCGTTCAACGACTGGGCTGCGATCCTCTACGCGGGCGGGCAGTTCTATCAGTCGGTAACGCGCGAGAATCTCGAGATCTACGACCGCGTCGGCGGCGGCGATGGCTTCGCTTCCGGACTGGCGTATGGATTCCTCGAAGGGAAGGGTCCGCAGGCCGCGGTCGAGTACGGCGCGGCGCACGGCGCGCTGGCCATGACGACTCCTGGCGACACCTCGATGGTGAACGTCAAGGAGGTCGAAGCCATCATGAAGGGCAAGGGCGCGCGCGTCATACGCTGAGGCGACAGCCGGTCACTCGCCGTCGCGAAACACCCAGGGCAGACTGCACTCCATCATCTTGTGCTCGGTCAGCGAGCCGATGAGCATGCGCTTGCCCAGCACTGCGGCGACGCTGCCCGCGGAAATCTCGCTGCCGTCGCTCATATAGATCTCAGTGATCCGGTCTTCCGTCTGCGGATCGGCGGCGATGCGGATGACCTGCGTCGGTGACAACTCCTTCGGATCGCGCAAGTTGCGCATGAGCTGGATGGGACGCGGGTGCGCTGCTACCCAGATCGCACCGTCTTCGGCGATGCTGAGATTGTCACCGGCGTTGTAGATGTTCACGTTCTGGAAGAGCCTCAGGTCACCGCTCGCCGAATCGCGCGAATAGACGCGCAGTCGGTGAGCGTTTGCTTCGCTCACGTAAACCCGCCCGCCGTCCGCGCTCGCGGCAATGCCGGTGCCGAGCGCCACCGGTTCGCCGACCTCGCGCATCGTTGCACCGTCGTAGTAGACGATGCTCGCCGACGCCAGGCGCAATCCGAACTCGATCGCACGCCGCAAACCCGGTGGCGAGCCGAAAGTATTGACCAGGTAGAACTGGCGCGGACCGACGGCCACCAGGGCATTGGGATCGACGAGCCACGGATTGGTGATCGTTTCGCCGTGCGCGAAGGTCCCATCCTTCGCGCGCTCGAAGATCTCGACCGTGTGCGGCTTACCTGCGGCGTGGTTGATGACGAACAGGCGTTGTCCGCCGTCGGCGTCGGTGTAGAGGCTCAAGCCATGCGGCCGAAAACCTTCAGGTGCGCCCGAGACCGCAGGCGTGCGCGTCATGTGTGCGGAATTGAGATCCACCTTGACGATGGTGCCGGTGACGTCCTTGCCTTCGTACACCGCGCGCCGGTCGAGCACCGACAGATAGGCCGTGGCGGAGCTGCGATCGATCTGGATGTCTTCGGCGCTCCCGGCGAGCGGCACTGCTTTGCACGTGCCCGCGAAGTGCGGCGCGACTTCCCGGAACTGGCCCAGGTGGCGCAGGAACTCGAGCACCAGGATGGCCAGCAGCAGGATTGCGACAAGCAGGACCGGTACGAAGCGTCTCATGGCGTGCCTTTCGTTCAGGTGGGTGCACCGCCAACGTCCGTCGACGCTGACGCCAGACTGCGACAGCTTCCGTTCAGCATCGATCGTGTAGCTTATCGACGCGCGCTGCGGCTGCAACTCGAGTAGGGTTGAATGGTCAACATCGCCGGAATGGGAGGATGGTGATCGATGATTCGCCGCACGGCACGAACGCTGCGTGCCAGCCTGCTGCTTCTCGGCAGCGCGGCGCTGACGGCGTGCGGTGGCGGCGGCGGTTCCGCAAGCCCGGCAGATAACAATAATCCGCCTCCGCCTCCACCCTCCGGCATCTCGAAGGCCGAGGCTTATCGTTTTCTCGATCAGGCGAGCTTCGGGCCGACCGAAGCCGACGCGCAACGCGTCATCGACCGCGGGTACGCGGCCTGGATCGACGAGCAGATAGCCTTGCCCGCATCACTCCAAGTGCCCTACATGCGCACGCTCACGCCGCCGGGCGGCGCGCTCACACCGAATGACCGGCTGGACGCGTGGTTTCGCAATGCGACGCGCGGCCCAGACCAGTTGCGTCAGCGGGTAGCGTTCGCGCTCAGCGAGATCATGGTGGTTTCCGACCAGAGCGTGCTGGTCAATTTTCCGCTGGGTCTCGCCTACTACTACGACCTGCTGACGCAGAACGCCTTCGGCAATTTCCGCGAGCTCATGGAGGCGGTGACGCTCAACCCGTCGATGGGCGTGTACCTGAGCATGCTCGGCAACGAGAAGCCCGACATCGCACGCAACATCCGCCCGGACGAGAACTATGCGCGCGAGCTGATGCAGCTCTTCACCATCGGCCTGGTGGAGCTCAACTCCGATGGCACCGAGAAGCTCGATGGCCAGGGCCAGCCGATACCGACCTATTCCCAGGAGATCATCGAGGGCTTCGCGCACGTGTACACCGGCTGGACCTTCGGCGGATCGTTCGCGTTCCAGCTGCCGTCGTTCGACTTCATGCGGCCCATGCAGGCCTACCCGGCGTTTCACGCCACCGGTCTCAAGCGCGTCCTGCGCGGCGCGGTGATTCCCGGCGGGCAGTCGCCCGAGAAGGATCTGCAAGACGCGCTCGACAACATCTTCAGTCATCCGAATGTCGGTCCGTTCATCGCCAAGCGGCTCATCGAGCGCCTCACCTCGAGCAATCCATCGCCCGCCTATGTGCAGCGTGTGGCGGCGCGCTTCGACAACAATGGGTCCGGCGTGCGCGGCGACCTGGGCGCGGTGGTGCGCGCGATCCTCCTCGACGCGGAGGCGCGCGCCGCCCCGGTCACCGGGAGCGAAGGCAAGCTCAAGGAACCGCTGATTCGGCTGGTCGCGCTGTGGCGCGCGTTCGACGGCAAGGCCGCGAGCGGGCGGTACCTGATCGATCAACCGCAGGTGTTCTTCGGCCAGGCGCCGCTGCGCTCGCCATCAGTGTTCAATTTCTTCAGTCCGGATTACCAGCCGACCGGCGAGATCGCCGATGCCGGCCTCGTGGCCCCGGAGATGGGGATCGTGACCGAGTACTCCGCGACCAACATCACCAACTACCTGCTGTTCTCGATCTATCTGCGCAACCAGGCGACGCCCGGCCTGGTGGCGGACGATATCTACATTGACATTGCTGCCGAGCAGCAGCTCGCCGGCACTCCCATGGCCATGGTCGATCGTCTCGATGAGAAGTTCACAGGCGGGCGGAGCTCCCAGGCCGTTAAGGCGCAAGCGGTGACGATGGCCTCGCGCGCGCCGCTCAACAACCCGACGTTGCGCGTCGCGGAGGCCTTGTTCCTGATCGCCACCTCGCCGGAATACGCCGCGATGAGGTAGCCCGGATCATGAGCACACTCGATCGCAGGCGTTTCCTGGTGAATTCCGCTCTGGGTGTGGCGGGCATGAGCCTCGCCCATGTGCCGGGCGCCGTGCGCGCCGAGCTGATCGGCAGCAGCGCCGCATTCACCGACTATAAGGCGCTGGTCTGCGTCTTTCTTTTCGGCGGCAACGATTCGTTCAACATGGTCGTGCCGCGCAGCCTCGCCGAATACAACGTGTACGCGGCGTCCCGACAGAACCTGGCCGTCGCGCGCGACATTTTGTTGCCCATCGAGCCGCTGACGAGCGATGGCGCGCAGTACGGATTGCATCCCGGCATGAGTGGCATGCGCGATCTCTTTGAGACCGGGCGCGCCGCGGTAATCGCCAACGTGGGTCCACTGATCCAGCCGACTACGCGTGATCAGTACCTCAACCATTCCGTGCCGGTGCCACCGCAACTCTTTTCGCATAACGATCAACAGGACCAGTGGCAGACGTTGCGCGGGCGGGCGGGCATCAAGACCGGCTGGGCGGGGCGGATTGCGGATGCGCTGGCCGCCGACACCGGAGCGCAGCAGATCGCGCTCAATATTTCGCTCAACGGCACCACGCCCTTCCAGGCAGGAGCACGGACCCTCCCGTACACGATCGGCACGACCGGTGCGCCCATCTACTTCGGCATGACGACGTCTCCCGAAGACCGGGAGCGGCGGGCCGCATTCGAGACACTGCTGGGCGAGAACTGGTCGAGCATTTTCTCGCGCGCGTTTGCGCGCGTGAACCGTCGCGCGCTCGATACCGCCGATCTCGTCAACGCGGCGCTCGCCACCGCGCCCACGCTCGCGACGCCGTTTCCCGCTTCGCGGCTGGCGCAGCAGCTCGCGATGGTTGCGAAGCTGATCGCCGTGCGCGACGCACTCGAGATGTCGCGCCAGATCTTCTTCGTGGCTGCAGGCGGCTTTGATACGCACGATAACCAGGTGGCGGACCAGCCGAACCTCCTGGCCGATGTCAGCGCGAGCGTCGCCGCCTTCCATGCGGCCACCATCGAGCTCGGCGTGGCAACCCAGGTCACCACGTTCACGCAGTCCGACTTCGGCCGCACGCTCACCAGCAATGGCGATGGCACCGACCACGGTTGGGGAGGGCACCAGCTCGTCGCAGGTGACGCGGTGCGTGGGCGCGATATCTATGGGCGCATGCCGCGGCTCGAGATCGGCGGGCCGGACGATGCCGGTGCGGGACGAATCGTCCCGACCACCGCGGTGGACCAGTTTGCGGCCACCCTGGCGAAGTGGTTCGGCGTTGCGGAAACGCAGCTCGACCTGATCGCGCCCAACCTGCCCAACTTCGCGCAACGCGACCTGGGCTTTCTGACATAGTCGGCAGCGGTGGTTTTACGGCCGGCGATTTGCCGTAGAATGGACGCCAGCACCCCGTCCCGGATGTCAGCCGCCATGAACGTCACCGAGCAATTCTTCGACGACGCCTTTGGAAAGACCGTTGAGCTCGGCAACCGTCTCGCCGAAAAACACGACAACGCGGATCTCTGGGACATCGCCGATGGCCTGCTCGCGGGCGCCATCCAGTACTGGTTGTACTCGCGCCAGCCGTGCGGCAACCCGCGGTGCGAGGAGTGCCTGCCGATCAGCACCGCCGAAGGACGCGTGAGCGAGCTCAAGCGTCTCGCCGCGCAGTTCGCCGAGGAGAGCGAGTACTATCACTCGCCTTCGGATTCCAACGTCGGGCGCGCCTAGAGCGGCTGGCCCTTTGGCGGCGGCGCGTTCTCGCGAGATTCAGGCAGAGGAATGAATTCCGTTTCTCCCGGTACGCGGGGGAAGCGCTGCGCGCCCCAATCATCCTTGGCTCGTTCGATGCGCTCGTGCGAACTCGCAACGAAATTCCACCAGATGAACCGCGGCCCATCGAGCGGTGCGCCACCCACGAGCATCACGCGCGAGTCGGCGAGCGCGCGAAAGCGCGCGGTGCCGCCGGGGTCGAGCACCACCATGTGACCGGTCGGATACTCGGCGCCCTCGATCCCGATCTTGCCTTCGGCGACATAGAGCGCGCGATCGTGGTGCTCGTCAGGTAACTCGACCTCGCTCCCTGCGCTGACTTGCGCGTCCACGTATAACGTTTCCGAAAAGGTCGTGACGGGTGAGCGCTGGTCCCACGCCGTGCCGGCGATCACACGCATTCGCACGCCGGGACGTTCGATCTGCGGCAAGGTGGCCGCGGGGTGATGGAAGAACTGGGGCTCTGTTTCTTCGGCGGACGCAGGCAGCGCGACCCACGATTGGATGCCGTGAATGTGCGACGGTCGCTGACGCAACTGGGCGTCCGTTCGCTCCGAGTGCACGATGCCGCGACCCGCAGTCATCCAGTTGACGTCGCCGGGGCGGATGGGCTGCACAAAACCGAGGCTGTCGCGGTGCACGAGCTCACCCACGAAGAGATAGGTGACCGTCGCGAGGCAGATGTGAGGGTGCGGACGCACATCGATGCCGGTGCCAGCGGCAAATTGAGCCGGACCGATGTGATCGAAAAAAATGAACGGCCCGACCAGGTTGCGGCCAGCGGCCGGCAGCACGCGCCGCACCTCGAAACCGCCCAGGTCACGCGGCCGTGGCTCGATGACTCGTTCAATACTGACAGCCATGTGTGCTCCTCAGGCTGCGCGGCGCGATCCCATGAATTCCGCGAGGGCGCTGGCCGTGTGTGAACTCTGAGCGCGGATGATCGACTCCGGCGAGCCTTCGGCAACGATACGTCCGCCGCGATCGCCGCCCTCCGGGCCCAGGTCGATGATCCAGTCCGCCTCGGCGATCACGTCGAGATTGTGTTCGACCACCACCACCGTATTGCCCGCATCCACCAGGCGATGCAGGACGCGAACCAGTTTCTCGACATCCGCCATGTGCAGTCCGACGGTGGGCTCATCGAGAACGTAGAGTGTGCTGCCATTCTTTCCGTTCACGGGGGAAGAGCGGACCGAGGGCCTGACTTTTGCCAACTCCGTGACCAGCTTGATGCGCTGCGCTTCGCCACCGGACAGCGTAGGGCTTTGCTGACCAAGGTTGAGATAGCCCAGGCCGACGTCCTGCAGCAGGCGCAGTGCGTGGTGAATCGACGGATGCGCGGCGAAGAAGGGCGCCGCTTCATCGACGCTCATGCCGAGTACATCGCCGACGCTCTGGTCCTTGAAGCGCACCGCGAGCGTCTCCGGGTTGAAGCGCCGCCCATGGCAGACGTCGCACACCACGCGCACGTCCGGCAGGAAGCTCATCTCGATCTTCTGGAACCCCTGGCCCTCGCAGGTTTCGCATCGGCCGCCCGCGGTGTTGAACGAAAAACGACCCGGGCCGTAGCCGCGGATGCGCGCCTCGCTGGTCTCCGCGAACAATCGGCGCACGGCGTCCCAGAAGCCTACGTATGTGGCCGGGCAGGAGCGAGGCGTCTTGCCGATCGGTGTCTGGTCGACTTCCAGTACCCGGCTTACGTCCTCCCAGCCGCGGATCGCGCGGCAACCCATGGTCGCGCCGTTTCGCGCTCGTGAACCGTTCGCGCCGACCAACCGCTTGAGGTTGTCATGCAGCACATCACGGGCAAGCGTCGACTTGCCGGAGCCCGATACGCCGGTGACGGCGATCAGCCGCGCGAGCGGCAAGCGCACGCGCAGGTCGCGCAGGTTGTGACGCGAGACGTCTTCGAGCACCAGTGTCGGAGTGCGTGGCGATACATCGCGACGCGTTCGGAGCGGATGTGCGAGCGGGCGCGCCAGGAAACGCCCGGTGACCGAGCCCGGGGTGCGCATGAGATCGCGCGCGCTGCCTTGACCGACCACCTCACCACCCTGACGCCCCGCGCCGGGCCCGAGATCGATCACATGATCGGCATGCCGGATGGTGTCTTCGTCGTGCTCCACCACGACCAGGGTGTTGCCGTTCGCCCGCAACGCATCGAGCGTATTCAGCAACACACGATTGTCACGCGGATGCAGGCCGATGGTCGGCTCATCGAGGATGTAGCACACACCCTGGAGGTTCGAGCCGAGCTGCGCCGCAAGCCGGATGCGCTGCGCCTCGCCGCCAGACAACGTCGGGGCCGAGCGGTCGAGCGACAGGTAACCCAAGCCAACATCATCCAGAAATTTCAGTCGGGACTCGAGCTCCCCCAGTACATCGCGTGCGATTTCCGCTTCACGACCGTCGAGCACCAGCTTCCTGAGGAAACCCTGCAGTCCGGTGACGGGCAGCGCGGTCAACTGGGCGATCGAGCGATCACGGAAGCGAACGCTGAGGGCGACCGGGTTGAGCCGCGCACCGTGGCAGGCGTCGCAATGCGACTCATCACCCTCCCACCACTCGTTCCACCAGATCTCCTCGCCGCTCTGTTCCCCGTCGAAGCCGTAGAGCTCGAGACCGGTGCCATAGCAGTGCTCGCACCAGCCGTGACGCGAGTTGAACGAGAAGAGCCGCGGATCGAGATCCGCAAAGCTCGAGCCGCACTTCGGGCACGTGCGGCGCGTCGAGAACACCTGGACGTCCGCGGAAGCAGGACGCGCACCGCGCTTGGGTGGCGAATCCTTGCGGCGCGCGAGCACGTGCAGCAGTCCTTTGCCGAGCTCGAGTCCGCGTGCGACGGCTTCACGCAGCTGCCTTTCACCGCGCGGGGACAACGTGAGGGTAGCGACCGGCAATTCGATCGTGTGTTCGCGAAAGCGGGCGAGACGCGGCCACTTGGCTGTGGGCAGCAAAGCGCCGTCGACGCGCAGTTGTTTGTGGCCCTTGCCCGCGGCCCACTTCGCGAGGTCGGTGTAATACCCCTTGCGCGACACCACGAGTGGCGCCAGCACCGTCACAGTCTCGTTGCGCTGCTCGCGCTGGAGACGCGCGACGATCGACTCGGCGCTCTGAGGCTCGATCGGCACGTCGCACTTGGGGCAGAACTGCGTGCCCAGTTTGACGTACATGAGTCGCAGGAAGTGATACGTCTCGGTGAGGGTCGCCACCGTGCTCTTGCGTCCACCGCGGCTGGTGCGCTGCTCGATCGCGACCGTGGGTGGAATGCCGTAGATCGCATCGACGTCGGGTCGCGCCGCAGGCTGGACGAACTGGCGCGCGTAAGCGTTGAGTGACTCGAGATAGCGCCGCTGACCCTCGGCGAACAGAATGTCGAACGCCAGCGTCGATTTGCCTGAGCCTGACACGCCAGTGATTACAGTGAACCGGTCGCGCGGGATTTCGACCTCGACGCCCTTCAGGTTGTGTTCGCGTGCGCTGTGAATACGGATGGAACGCGGGAGCGGGGAAGCAGGCGTGCTCTCTCGCCCCGGCGGGGAGAGGGTTGGGATGAGGGGTTCCTTCAATGCGCGCTCGTAGTCCAGCAGCGCTTTGCCCGTGTGCGAGCGCGCGCAGCGCATCACGTCCTTTGGCGTGCCCACGCACAGGATCTCGCCTCCGCCGTCACCGCCCTCGGGTCCGAGATCGATGACCCACTCGGCAGCGCGGATCACGTCGAGGTTGTGCTCGATCACGATGAGCGAATGGCCGACCGCGAGCAGTTGCCGGAACGCGCGCAGTAGCTTGGCCACATCGTCGAAGTGCAGCCCGGTGGTGGGTTCATCGAACAGCAGCAGCTTGCTCGAGGCGGCGCCGACATCGGCGAGGTGGCCCGCGAGCTTGAGGCGCTGCGCTTCGCCACCCGAGAGCGTGGGCACTGGCTGGCCGAGCCGCAGGTACTCGAGCCCCACGGTCCAAAGCGGCTGCAAGCGCGCACACACTTGGGGTGTATCACCGAAGAAATCGAGTGCCTCGGAGACGGTGAGTTCGAGCACCTCCGCAATGTTGAGCGGCCGCCTGTTCCTGCCCTCGATCGTGACCTCGAGCGTTTCGCGGCGATAACGCCGGCCATCGCAGTCGACGCAGCGCAGGTAGACATCGGAAAGGAACTGCATCTCGATGCGCTCGAACCCGTTGCCACCGCAGGTTGGGCAGCGGCCGGTGCCGGAGTTGAAGCTGAAGGTGCCGGGGGTATAGCGGCGCTCGCGCGCGAGCGGCTCCTGTGCAAAGAGCTGGCGAATGGCGTCGAAGGCGCCTACGTAACTCGCGGGGTTGGAGCGCGTCGTGCGCCCGATCGGCGCCTGATCGATCAGTACCACGTCGCCGACATGCTGGTATCCGCGCAACGCACGATGCGCGCCAGGCGGTTCGGTCGGCCTGCCCTTGGCGCGCAGCATCGCTGCATAGAGCACATCGTGCACCAGCGTCGATTTGCCGGAACCCGACACACCCGTCACGCATACGAGCTGGCGCAGCGGAAAACTCACATCGATGCCTTTGAGGTTGTGCGCGCTGACGCCTTCGATTCGCAATTCGGGGGCACCGACGACGCGTCTTTTCGATCGCCGGCCGTCCGCGACTTGCCTGCGTCCCGCCAGATAGTCGCCCGTGAGCGAGCCTTTTGCGGCCACCAGCTCGGCGGGTGTGCCGAAGAACACCACCTCGCCGCCGCGCTCGCCCGGACCGGGCCCGAGATCGAGGATACGATCGGCGGCGAGCATCACCTGCGGGTCGTGCTCGACCACCACGAGCGAGTTGCCCGCATCGCGGAGCCGTCGCATGACGTCGATGACACGGCCCATGTCGCGCGGGTGCAGGCCGATCGAGGGCTCGTCGAGCACGAACAACGTATTGACGAGCGACGTGCCGAGTGCGGTCGTCAGGTTGATGCGCTGCACCTCGCCACCCGAGAGCGTGCGCGACTGACGATCGAGCGTGAGATAGCCCAGTCCCACAGCGGTCAGAAAGCCAAGCCGCGATCGCACTTCGCCCAGCAGCAAGTCGGTGGCTTCATCGAGCGGGGCTGGGAGCTCGAGGCGCGCGAAGAACTCACGGCATCGCGCGATCGGCAACAACATCAGGTCGTGAATCGAGAGCCCGGGGAGTGACGCGAGTTGCTCGTGCGTCCACTGCACATGGCGCGACCGGAAGCGCCGCGTCGACTCGAGCACGCTGTCGGCGTTCTGCCGCGTGCCCAGCCGCCATAGCAAGGCGTCGGGCTTGAGGCGTGCGCCTTCGCAGTCTGCGCACGGCGTGTAGGCGCGATATTTCGAGAGCAGCACGCGGATGTGCATGCGATAGCTCTTGGTCTCGAGCCAGGCGAAGAAGCGCTGCGCGCCGTACCACACCTTCTTGGTCCAGCTGCCTTCACCCTCGATGACCCAGCGGCGCTGAACCTCGGTGAGCTTGCGCCACGGCACATCGATGGGAATGCCGCGCTTGCGCGCATAGCGGATCAGGTCGTCCTGGCACTCCTCATAGGACTCGGTCTGCCATGGGCGGATGGCGCCTTCCTCGAGCGACTTCGATTCATCGGGGATGACGAGACCGTAGTCGATGCCGATGGTGCGGCCGAAGCCGCGGCAACTCTCGCACGCGCCGAGCGGCGAATTGAAGGAGAAGGCATGCGGCGCCGGGTCCTGATAGTGAATGTCGCAGTCGGCGCAGTGCAGGTCGGTCGAAAACCGCCAGGCCGTTTGCGTTGCAGGCTTGCCTGAGGAGTCTTCATCCACCACGTGGGCGCATACCTTCCCGCGCCCGACTCGCAGCGCCGCCTCGATGGCGTCGAGCACACGTGCCCGCTCCGCGCCAGCCAGCCGCAGGCGATCCTGGATCACCTCGAGCGTGGCGCCGCGACGCGCGTGAATCCGCGTGTAACCCTGCTTTTCCAGCAGGTCGCGGACCTCCTGTTCCGAGAAGTTCTTCGGCACCGTGACCGGGAACGTGATCAGCACGCGCGGATCGCCCGCCGCGGCCGCCCGCTCGGTCAGGGCTGCGTAAATGTTGTCCGGCGTGTCACGTCGCACGGCCGCGCCGCATTGGCGGCAGAACAACCGTGCCGCACGCGCGAACAGGAGCTTCAGATGGTCGTTGAGCTCGGTCATCGTGCCGACGGTCGAGCGCGACGTGCGCACGGGATTGGTCTGGTCGATTGCGATCGCGGGCAGGATGCCCTCGATGCGCTCGACCTGCGGCTTGTCCATGCGGTCGAGGAACTGGCGCGCGTACGGCGAGAAGGTCTGGACGTAGCGGCGTTGCCCCTCAGCGTACAGCGTGTCGAAGACCAGGGAGGACTTGCCCGAGCCCGATACCCCGGTGACGACGATGAGCTGGTTCAGGGGAATGCTGACGGTCAGGTTCTTGAGGTTGTTCTGGCGCGCCCCGTGGATCACGATCGCTTCGTCGCGCCGCTCCGAACGCGCGGGACGGCCGGCCGCCGACCGACTGCTGGCTTCGCCATCGGTATTGCCATCGGAAAGGGCACACGCAGGCTTTCGGTCGCCCATGCTCAAGGCATCACTCGCAAACAGGAAAACGGGGAGGGCTTGAACTCTACCAGAGACGGCCGGTCTTGGATCGCCTCGGACGGGAATCAAACACTTCGGTTCCGGGCCGGGGATTATCCGGCTCAAGCGGTGCACAATGCCGCTTTCTGCCCTGACAGAAAAGGCCGGCGATCCAGGCAAGGAGCATCACATGCGATACGTGACCGCCATGACTTGCGCGCTCCTGCTGGTAACCGCGGCCGACGCCAAGACGGTCATCGTCAAGGGCGAGTTGACGTTTACGTCGAACGGGATCGGCAAGGTCGCGGAATGCGGTAGCGGGCGGGTATTCACTCTGGGCCTGATGGCCTCGAACCCCTACTTTCAGCTGGTACAGCGCTATTGGGAACTTTCCAGTCGCGGCAAGGCGCCGGTCGTGGCCGAAGTCAGCGGCGATGTGGTGAAGACGAGTGAGCCGGACAGCGAGTCGACGCTCCAGACGCCGACCGTGATCGCGATGACACCGGGTACGTGTAGCTAGAACCGGACGAGGTACGACATGAAGCGCGCTTCGGCGTGGCCTGCATTGCTCGTGGCCGTGGGGGCCTCGATGACCGTTGGCCAGGCGGCGGCGGCAGATGAGCCGCAGCGCATTACCAATCTCTATGATGCGTTCGGGGCACCGTCGGGGCTCACGCAGGATTGGGGCTTCGCGGCGCTGGTCGAATACGGTGGCAAGCGCGTCCTGTTCGACACGGGCAACGACGCCGCGATCTTCGAGCACAACGTGAGGCAGCTCGGTGTCGATCTCGGGAGGCTCGACGCGGTGGTGATCTCGCATCGGCACGGTGACCACACGAGTGGGCTCAGATACCTCCTCGAGGTGAACCCGCGCGTGACGATCTATGCGCCGCTGGAGGGCGCGTACTTCAAGGGATCGCTCCCGCCCGCATTCCTGGCGCGCGCACCCGGCCTTCCGCACAGCCAGCAGTATTTCGGCGGCAAGGAGCCAGTGCGCTGGACTACCGGATCGCCGTGGGAGGCAGCAAAGTTTCAGGGCGTCGCCGCCACCACCGAGATCCTGCCGGGGTTCTTCCTGCTCACCACGAAGTCGCAGAAACCGGGCACGATGGACATGAACGAACTGTCGCTCGCTGTGCGGACGAGCAAGGGACTCGCCGTAGTGGTGGGTTGTTCGCATCCGGGCGTTGAGAACATTCTCGCTGCGGCCGCCGGGATCGATTCGCATCTGTATACCGTCATGGGCGGCTTTCACCTTGTCGTGACTCCGGAAACGGAAGTGCGCCGTGTCGCCGCGGTGCTGCAAGATGACCTGCGCGTCGAGCGCGTCGCGCCGGCGCATTGCACGAGCGAGCTCGGCTTCTCGGTGCTCATGGAGAAGTTCAAGGATCATTTCGACGCTGCGGGCCTGGGGGCCGTGATTTCCCTGCCGTAGTGCATGCGCCTCTGGACTCTTCATCCGCGTTACCTGGACGCGCGAGGCCTGGTCGCCGCATGGCGCGAGGCATTGTTGGCGCGTGCCGTATTGCGTGCGAAGACGCGAGGCTACCGGCACCACCCGCAGCTGCAACGCTTCCGCGCGCACACGCGACCTCGCTCGGCCATCAATGCGTATCTCGTGGCCATTCATGCCGAGGCGAGCGCGCGTGGCTACGCTTTTGACCGGAGCAAGATCGGACCGGTGCGCCGCGTGCACTTCATTGCCGCCACTCGCGGACAAGTGGCTCACGAGTGGCGGCGTCTGATGCTCAAGCTGTCGGTGCGCGGTCCGGGCTTGCACCGTCAGTGGCGTCATGTTCGTGTCCCGCAATGTCATCCGCTCTTCCGTTCGGTGCGCGGGCAGGTTGAGCATTGGGAGCGCCGGGCAGCGAGGCACTAATCAATCGGCGGGGGGTAACCGACATGCCGCAAGCTATTTTTGGACCTTTCTTCGCGATGATCCTGCTGACGCTCGCGGTGTGGGTGTACATGTACATCCGGCGCCTGCACTTCATCACGAGCCGCAACATCGATCCGCAGGACCTGGCGGTGCCGAATGCGCTGGCGCAGCAGGCGCCCGCCGCCGTCGCGACGCCATCGGACAATCTCAAGAACCTGTTCGAGATGCCGGTGCTGTTCTACGCGCTGGCGCTCTATCTCTTCGTGACCGACCAGGTCGATCCGACTTACGTGAGCGCCGCCTGGGCGTTCGTCGCCTTCCGGACTCTGCACAGCATCGTGCACAGCACCTTTAACCGCGTGTCGTTGCGATTCGGCCTGTACATGGTCTCTACTTTCGCTCTATGGTTCATCGCCGTTCGCGCGGCACTCGCGTACTTCGCGCCAACCTGAATGGGGGTGTCTGGTGACGTACAAAGGCAGCTGCCACTGCGGCAAGGTGGCTTTCGAAGTCGAGGGCGAGCTGCAAGGGGTCATGGCCTGCAATTGTTCGATGTGCTCGCGCAAGGGGTCGCTCCTCTGGTTCGTACCGCGCGACCAGTTGCGGTTGCGGACACCCGAGAGCGAGCTCGGCACCTACACGTTCAACAAGCACCGTATCAGGCACCGCTTCTGCCCTACCTGCGGCATACATCCGTTCGGCGAAGGAACCGATCCGAAGGGAAACCGCATGGCTGCCGTCAATGCGCGCTGCCTCGAGGGTGTCGACCTGGACGCGATCCCGGTGCAGCACTTCGACGGCCGGTCGCTGTGAGGACAATCGAGGCTCTGCAAGGGTGCCGGCCGATACCTGGGAGGCACGCATGCGGCATCGCTGTTCTCGCACTCGCCATCGTAGCTCCCGCCGGTTGCGCCAGCTTGCCGACGCTCGACGGCAGAACAGCCTCGACTGCTCTTACGGATACCGCCGATACGCAACTCGGCCGCTATGCCGTGAAGGCCAACCCCGGCGACGCGACCAAGAGCGGCATCTACCCGTTGGCGTCGCCCGAGGAAGCGTTCGCGGCCCGTGCGCTCCTGGCGCGCTCGGCGGAGCGCTCGCTCGACGTGCAGTACTACATCTGGCACGGCGATACGTCGGGCTACCTGCTGTTCGAGGAATGCTGGAACGCAGCCGAGCGCGGCGTGCGCGTGCGACTGCTGCTCGACGACAACAACACGTCGGGGCTTGATGAAGCGCTTGCGGCACTCGACAGCCATGCCAACATCGAGGTGCGATTGTTCAATCCGTTTGCCAACCGCAGCATGCGGATGCTCGGCTACCTGACCGACTTCGGTCGACTCAATCGGCGCATGCACAACAAGTCGCTCACCGCGGACACGCAGGCCACGATCGTCGGCGGCCGCAACGTCGGCGATGAATACTTTGCCCTGGGCGAAGGCATGGTATTCGCGGATCTCGACGTCATCGCGGTCGGTCACGTGGCGCGCGATGTCGCGGACGCCTTCGACCTGTACTGGAACAGCGACTCGGCCTATCCGGCCGGGTCGATC
The DNA here is from genome assembly GCA_035455565.1 of Steroidobacteraceae bacterium. Classification (GTDB taxonomy): domain Bacteria; phylum Pseudomonadota; class Gammaproteobacteria; order Steroidobacterales; family Steroidobacteraceae; genus DATBVX01. Next base: position 18,565 of record DATIEU010000251.1, read on the forward strand.
GTCGGCCAGGCGAGCGCGGGCGCCATCGCGGATCTCAAGGCGAAGTTCGCCGCGACCCGGTCATCGCCCGAGGCGGCGCACTACCTCGATGCTCTGAAGCGCACGCGCCTCATCGAGGCGCTGGTTGCAGACGAACTGGGGCTCGAATGGGCAGCCACGCACCTGGTGTATGACGAACCGGCCAAGGTTCTCGGCGACATCCCGGCATCCGACTTGCTGTTTACGCGCATGCAGCAGGTGCTGGGCGACGCGCAGCGCGAGATCGATCTCATATCGCCCTATTTCGTTCCAGGCGAAGAGGGCACCAAGGCGCTTTCCGCCTATCCGGGCCGCGGTATCAAGTTGCGCGTGCTGACCAACTCGCTGGCGGCAACTGACGTGGGCGCGGTCCACGCGGGATATGCGAAGCGGCGAGAGGAGTTGCTGCGAAATGGCGTGCATATCTATGAGCTCAAGCCCGATCCGCTGCAGGACGCGACGCAGGAGAAGTCGGATTCGAAGGGCAGCGTCGGCGGCAGCACTGGCGGCGCCAGCTCCGGTGCGAGCCTGCACGCCAAGACATTTTCGATCGATCGCAGTCGCGCCTTCGTCGGATCGTTCAACTTCGACCCGCGCTCCTACAACCTGAATACGGAGCTCGGCGTCGTCATCGACAGTCCCAAGCTGGCGGACAGCATCTCGGCGACGCTCGACAGGGACTTGGCGCAGTCCACTTATGAGGTCCTGCTGAAAGACGGCGGCGGGCTCGAATGGGTGGAACGCACCGACCAGGGAGAGGTGCGTTACGATAAGGAGCCCAAGACCGGCTTCTGCAAGCGGTTCGGCGTCAGCTTCATGTCCATCCTGCCGATCGAGTGGCTGCTGTGAGTGCCGCTGCCGCCGAATCACGCGTCGATGTGTTCTTCTATGGCCTCTTCATGGATGCGGACGTGCTGCGCGAACACCAGGTCGCGGCGGTCGATCCGCGCCCGGCGTACGCGGAGGGTTACGCATTGCGGATTGGACGACGAGCCACCCTGATCGCTTTCGCGGGCCAGCGCGCCTACGGCATGGTGTACGCGCTGACCGAAGCCGACCTTGATCGCCTCTATTCAGGTCCGGGGCTGGACCAGTATCGTCCTGAACCCCTGCTGGTGCAGATGCATGGCGGCATTACGTTGCCGGTCCTGTGCTACGTGTGTCCGCGACCACAGCCGGGGGAAGCCAACGCGGAATACGCGGCGCGCCTTCGAGCGGTTTTGCAGAAACTGCGGTTCCCGCCGGAGTACGTGCAGACCGTGACGTAAGCGGATAATTTCTAGCCAAGTGTGCGGGCATGCGGCGTAGGCGCTTATCCAAGGTACTCGCTTATCCCCTGGCGGTGGCGATCACGGCTGCCGCCGTGCTGCTGCGCTGGCTAATCGACCCGTGGCTCGGCGAGCACTTACCCCTGGTTACTCTCTTCGCCGCGGTTGCCGCTACGGTGTGGTTCGGAGGACCGGGTCCCGCGGTGCTATCGGCAGTGCTCGGCTACCTGGCGTGCGACTACCTGTTCATCGAACCGCGGGGCATCTTCGGCGTGTTCAACGCGCGCAGTCTGGTCGGCATCGCGGCTTATTTGCTGACGTGCGCGCTCGTCATTGGCTTCGGCGTGGCGTTGCGCGCCGCGCGCGCGAAGGCGACGCAACAACGTGAGTTGCTGCAGATCACGCTCGCCAGCATCGGCGATGCCGTGATTACGACGGACACGCAGGGGCGCATTGCGTACCTCAATGCGGTCGCCGAGTCACTGACCGGCTGGAAGCAGGCTGAAGCGGCTGGGCGGGCGCTCGATGACGTTTTCCGGATCGTGAACGAGCACACGCGTGCGCCAGCGGAAAATCCGGCCACCCGGGCGCTTCACGAAGGCACCATCGTAGGCCTCGCGAACCACAGCACCCTGATCGCACGCGATGGCAGCGAGCGGCCGATCGACGACAGCGCCGCGCCGATCCGTGACGAAGAAGGTCGTGTCGTCGGGTGCGTGCTCATCTTCCGCGACATCAGCGAGCGTCGCGGCGCCGAGAATGCCCTGCAGCGGCTGGCCAACATCGTTGCGGCTTCAGACGACGCGATCATCAGCAAGACGCTCGACGGCGTGATCCAGTCGTGGAATGCCGGCGCCGAGCGCCTGTACGGGTACTCGAGCGCCGAGGCCGTCGGGCGGTCGATCAATCTCATCGTTCCGCCGGAGCTGCACGCCGAGGAGCGCTCGATCCTGGAACGGCTGCGCAACGGCGGGCACATCGAGCATTTCGAAACCATTCGCGTGGCCAAGGGCGGCCGGCGCGTCAACATCTCGCTCACCGTGTCGCCGTTGCGGGATGCGGCGGGGCAAATCATCGGCGCTTCCAAGGTGGCGCGGGACATTACGGAGCGCGCCAGGTCGGAAGCGCAACTGCGCGAGAGCGAAGCCCGGTTTCGCACCGTCGCGGACAGCGCGCCGCTCCTCATGTGGATGAACGACGCTTCGGGTTGCGTGTTCGTCAACCGCGCCTATCTCGAATTTCTCGGTCTGCCCTCCCAGACCGAAGTCAGGGGCTACCACTGGACACAGTACGTTCACCCGGACGATCGCGACGCGTACGTCGACGCCTACCAGGACAGCCTCAGGAAGCGCGCGCCGTTCGCAGCCATATTCCGCTTCCGGCGGTATGACGGCGAGTACCGCTGGATGCAATCGGTGGGGGTCGCCCGGTTCAGCGCTGCGGGGGAACTGCTGGGCTACACGGGGTGCACCTACGACATCCACGACGCGCGCATGGCGTCCGAGGCGCTGCGTGACCAGGATCGCCGCAAGGATGAGTTTCTCGCGACGCTGGCCCACGAGCTGCGCAACCCGCTGGCACCACTCGTCAACATGCTCGAAATCATGAAGCGCGCGGACGTCAGCCCGGAGTTGCTGGCGCACGTCCGCAGCGTCATGGCTCGACAGCTCAGCAGCCTCGTGCGGCTCGTCGACGATCTGCTCGACCTGAGCCGGATCACGCGCAATCAACTCGAGCTGCGCAAGGAGCGCGTCGCACTCGCCGGCGTCATTCAGCACGCGGTCGAAGCCTGCGGCCCGCAGATCGAGAGCCTGCACCATGAGCTCAAGGTTGACTTGCCGTCCACGCCGATCCATCTGCACGCGGATCCGGTGCGACTGGCGCAGGTGTTTCACAACCTGCTGCACAACGCCTGCAAGTACACGCCGTCCAAAGGCCTGATCTCAGTGAGTGCAGAGCTGCACGGCCCCGAGGTCGTGGTAAGGATCAGGGATAGCGGCAAAGGAATCCCTTCCGACCGGCTCGAGGAGATTTTCGAGATGTTCGCGCAGGTCGAGCCCGCGCTCGATCGGGCGCACGGCGGCCTGGGCATCGGGCTGACGCTGGTCAAGCGGCTGGTCGAGCTGCACGAAGGAGCCGTGCAGGCCTTCAGCGAGGGCCCGGGGCAGGGAAGCGAGTTCGTCGTGCGCCTGCCAGTGCTCGATGACGTAGCGGAGGTGCAACGGGCCGCCGAACCGGCCTCCGCAGAACGCGCCACGGCGCGTCGCATCCTGGTAGTCGATGACAACGAGGACAGCGCGAAGTCCCTGGCCACGCTTCTGGCGATGAACGGTAACCGCACCCGCGTCGCCTTCGACGGTGCTGCTGCCCTCACTGCGGCCGAGCAGTTCCGTCCTGACGTGGTGCTGCTCGACATCGGCATGCCGAAGATGAACGGCTTCGATGCGGCCAGGCGCATTCGCGAGCAGCCGTGGGGGCGCGACGTGCTGCTGATTGCGCTGACCGGGTGGGGACAGGACAGGGACCGCCGCCGCTCGCAAAGCGCCGGCTTCGACGCGCACCTGGTCAAGCCGGTGGATCATGCCGCGCTCATGAGAGTGCTGGCGTCGCTCTCGACGAAGCGCGCGGCACACTCACCGAACTGAACCGTGACCATCGACGAAGCATTGCGATTCATCAGCACGCACGGCGTCGTGTTGGAATCGGGTCTCGGCCCGGTGCCTTCACTCGCCGGCGCGATAGCAGGCGAGCCCATTCGCGGCAGCTGGTGGGGCCACGCTCGCGGCCGAGAGATCTTCGCCATGACCCGCGTGGTCCGCGAAAACGCGGACGTACTGGTGTGTCGACTCATCGATGGCAAGATCACCTACGTCCATCGCCGGCTTTGGCCTGCGCTGGTGCGTGCCGCAGAGCGATTTCCCCGCAAGCACCTGGCCCAGGTGCACGAGCGGCACACGGACTCGGGGAAGCACGCCAACGAAGTCGTGCCGTTTCCGGATTGGGTTTCGCGCGAACTGGCCACCGCAGCGAGCGCCCTCGATGAGGGCGCTGCGCTCGCGGCACTGGGCATCAGAGAATATAGCGGCTGAGGTCCTCGTCCTTGGCGAGCTCGCCGAGGTGCTCATCGACGTAGCGCGCATCGATCACGACCGATTCACCCTGGCGCTCGGTTGCATCGAACGACACCACTTCGAGCATTCGCTCCATGACCGTGTGCAGGCGCCGGGCGCCAATGTTCTCGGTGCGCTCGTTGACCTGGCAGGCAATCTCGGCAATGCGGCGCACGCCGCTCGGATCGAAACTCACCTTGAGCCCCTCGGTCGCCATGAGCGCGGTGTACTGCGTGCAGAGCGAAGCGTCCGGTTCGGTGAGGATGCGCACGAAGTCCTCGACCTTGAGCGCCTCGAGCTCCACGCGGATCGGGAGCCGCCCCTGCAGTTCCGGGATGAGATCCGAGGGCTTCGACATGTGAAACGCGCCGGAGGCGATGAAGAGCATGTGATCCGTCTTCACCATGCCGTACTTGGTGTTGACGGTGCAGCCTTCGATGAGCGGCAGGAGGTCGCGCTGCACGCCCTCGCGTGACACGTCAGCGCCGATGGTCTCCTGGCGGCGCGCCAGCTTGTCGATCTCGTCAATGAAAACGATGCCGTTCTGCTCGGCGTTGTAGAGGGCCTGCGCCTTCAATTCCTCTTCGTTGATCATCTTGGCGGCTTCCTCGTCCGTGAGGAGTTTCTTCGCTTCCGTGATCTTCACCTTGCGGGTGCGCGTGCGGCCGCCGCCCAGGTTCTGGAACATCGATTGCAGCTGCTGGGACATTTCCTCCATGCCCGGGGGCGCCATGATCTCGATGCCGAACGGCTGGGCGCGCACCTCGACCTCGACTTCGCGCTGATCGAGCTCCCCTTCGCGCAGCATCTTGCGGAATTTCTGGCGGGTATCGGCATCGCGCGGCGCGGCCGGCGCATCCGTCGAGAACCCGAGCGTGCGCGGCTGCGGCAGCAGGATGTCGAGGATGCGATCCTCGGCGGCGTCCTGGGCGCGATGGCGAACCTTTTCCACTTCCTGCTCGCGCGTCATCTTCACGGCCACGTCGATGAGATCCTTGACGATCGAGTCGACGTCGCGACCCACGTAACCCACTTCGGTGAACTTGGTCGCCTCGATCTTCACGAACGGTGAGTTGGCGAGCTTGGCGAGACGACGAGCGATCTCGGTCTTGCCGACACCGGTCGGTCCGATCATGAGAATGTTCTTGGGCGTGATTTCCTGGCGCAAGGGCTCGGCGACCTGGAGGCGGCGCCAGCGGTTGCGCAGCGCAATCGCGACGGCGCGCTTGGCCGCTGCCTGGCCGACGATGTGCTTGTCGAGTTCCTGGACGATCTTGCGTGGCGTCATGCTGGACATGTGTGGGGCAGTCTCACTGGGACGCGGACGTCGCGGGCAGCTCTTCGATCACGACGTTACGGTTGGTGTAGATGCAGATCTCGGCGGCGATGTCGAGGGACTTCTCGACGATGGTGCGCGCATCGAGCTTGGTGTGCTCGAGCAGGGCCCGGGCTGCGGCCTGGGCAAACGGACCGCCAGAACCCACTGCCATGAGCGGATGCTCGGGCTCGATCACGTCGCCGTTGCCGGAAATGACGAACGAACTCGCGGTGTCGGCCACGCACAGCAGCGCCTCGAGCCGGCGCAGGAAGCGATCGGTGCGCCAGTCCTTGGCGAGCTCGATCGCGGCCCGAGTGAGGTTGCCAAATTTCTCGAGCTTCCCCTCGAAGCGCTCGAACAGCGTGAAAGCATCGGCCGTGCCGCCGGCGAATCCCGCCAGTACCTTGCCGTTGTACAGGCGTCGCACCTTGCGTGCGTTGCCCTTCATGATCGTGTTGCCGAACGTAACCTGCCCGTCACCGCCCATGGCGACTCGCCCGTTGCGGCGCACGGCGAGAATCGTGGTGCCATGAAAGTTGAAGGCGTCGGTCATCGGATCATTCTCCACTGGTGATCCACGTGCACGCTGCAAGCGCGACGTGGCGGACTGCAGGTTGCCGATTGCGTTCGGCGCGCGGGTGAGGGGTCGATATATACGGCCCTGGCGCTGGAAATCAAGACGACTATGGACCTCGCTCGTACTGATAGCGGCGCAGCCGGTAAGTTCCGGCGCGCCGCGCAGTACGAACTCAGGGCCCGATCTGAATGGGCGTACTGGTTGTGACGAGCCCGTAGCCGTTCTGGGCGAACAGCCGGAACTCGTAGTCACCCGGAGTGCTTGGCATGTTTACGGTCCAAACGAAGGTCGTGTTCCCGGCGCCGACGTAGGTCCAGGCGAGGTACGCCGTGACAGGAGCGCCGACACGAGCCAGCGCCAGCCAATCGCTCGCCACGCCGCTGCCATTGAGCAGCGTGACCGTCACAGGCATTCCGGGAGTCGCAACCATCGCGTTGACGCTGAGCGTCGGTGGCAGCGGAGTCGGCGGCGGTGGCGGCGGTGGCGGACTGGTGACGGTGATCGACTGGCTCGTGGCCGTGCGCGTATAACCGCCGGCGCTGAACAGGCGGAACTCGTAGGTTCCTGGAGTGGACGGCATGTTGACGGTCCACACGAAGGTGGTGTTGCCGGCGCCGACGTAGGTCCAGTTGAGGTACGACGAATTGCCGTCACCGACTCGCGCGAGTGCGAGCCAGTCGTTCGAGACACCGCTGCCGTTGGTGAGTGTCACGGTCACGGGGACGCCCGTGTTCACGGCCGTGGCGCTGACGGAAAGGGCAGGCGGATCGACCGGTGGAGGTGGCGGCGGCGGTGGCGGCGGTGTCGCACTCGTGACGGTGATCGTCGCGCTCGTGGCGGTGCGCGTATAACCGCCGGCACTGAACAGGCGGAACTCGTAGGCTCCCGCAGTGGACGGCATGTTGACGGTCCACACGAAGGTCGTGTTCCCGGCGCCGACATAGGTCCAGTTGAGGTACGTGGAATTCCCTGCACCGACTTGCGCGAGCGCGAGCCAGTCGCTCGAGACACCGCTGCCGTTGATGAGCGTCACGGTCACGGGAACACCCGTGCTCACGGCCGTGGCGCTGACGGACAGGGCAGGTGGATCGACCGGCGGAGGCGGTGGTGGTGGTGGCGGTGGTGTCGCACTCGTGACAGTGATCGGCTGGCTCGTGGCGGCGCGCGTGTAACCGCCGTCGGCGAACAGGCGAAACTCGTAGGTTCCCGGAGTGGACGGCATGTTGACGGTCCACACAAACGTCGTGTTCCCGGCGCCGACGTACGTCCACTTGACGTACGAGGAACTCCCATCACCGACTTGCGCCAGCGCGAGCCAGTCGTTCGCGATGCCGGTGCCATTGGTGAGCGTCAGGGTGACCGGAACGCCAGTGCCGGCGGTGGTCCGGTCTACGCTCAGCACCGGATGCGTTACCACGATCGGTACGACCGCGGAGGTACCGCCGCCCGGTGGCGGCGTCACGACAGTTATGGCGAACGATGTCGCCTGCGTTTGCAGATCGGCGGCGGTGACCTGGGCCCGCAGCTCGGTATCGCTGACGTAGGCCGTTGGCCGCGGCGCACCGTTGATGCGTACGACCGATGCTCGTCCGAATGCCAAGCCGAATGCATTGATGGTGGCACCGGACGTCCGTGCCGGGACCGACGCTGGCGAAACCGACAGCAGGATCGGCGCGGGCGATTCGATCCCCAAAGCCGCGCCGAGCCGGATGCGCGGCTTGGTGACACTCCCACCGGTCCGTCCGTCAAATATGGGCTTGCCGGTGTCGGCCAATGACGCCAGCACCTGGTCCACTGAAGCGAGCGGGTTCGCCTGGCGCATCACCGCCCAGGCACCGGCGACGTGCGGCGTGGCCATGGAAGTGCCGCTGAAGGTCGCGAAGGCGCCACCTGGCACGGATGACACGATGCCGACGCCGGGTGCAAAGAGATCGAGGCCCGTCGCGACGTTCGAAAATGAGGCCACGCCATCATCGCTGTCCACGGCACCGACCGCGATGGCCGCGGCAATACATGCCGGCAAGCTGATCAACGACCGCTGCGAGCCGTTCCCCGAAGCGATCACCGTCGCAATGCCGGCCGCTTTCAGGTTGTTGATGACCGCGGCCATGGCCGGTATTGACGCGTCGCACGGCGTGAGTGCGGTGCTCCCGCCGAGACTCATGTTCACGGAAGCGAGGTTGTGGACAGTGCGCCGCGTATACACGTACTCGAGGGCGGCGGTGATGTCGCTGGTGAAGGCTCGGGCGCACGGAAAGGTCTCGGTGACTCCGCACGCCGTCGATCGATGAAAGACCTGCAACGCGAACAGGTTGGCCCCGGGAGCGACGCCAGTTGTGACGCCGGAACCGGCGGCAATGCCGGCAACGTGCGTGCCGTGCAGACAGGTACTGGGAGAGTACGGGCAGGGGACGGCGGCGCCGGCACCAAACTGCTGGTTGCTGCCGTTCGGGCAGCTGCCGGGATCGGTCGGTTCCTCGCGATCCGCGAAGCACGCTTCATCGATCACTCGGCCGGCGAGGAACGGGTGCGCGCTGTCGACTCCGGTGTCGAGGATCGCAATGACCGAGCCGCTGCCGATGAAACCCTGTGAGTGCGCGACATCCGCCTCGATCTGCGGGATGCTCCTGGCGAGCGTAGGTGCAAAGAGAAGATCCTCAGCGATCTGTGCGACGTCGCCGGTCGCTCTCTGGAGGCGGGCGAGGCCCGCCGCGTCGACTTCCACCACGATGTACGGGAGTGACTGGAACTCGCGGCGCACGTTGTGGTTTGTGCCGCGCAACTGCTCCCGGATCCGTTGTTGACGGGTGGCAATGTCCCGCCGGCGTTCGAGCTCTTGATCCGTGCCGACCTGGCGATCCGTGGCAGCCGGCTCCGTCGTGCGCAACTGGACGATGACGCGTGCGCGTCCGTCCGTGCTGACCTTCTTCTCTACCGCCTGTGAGGTGTCGACAGGATCGCCGGCGCCCTGTGCCATAAGCACTGGGGCGATCAGCGCAATACCGATCAGGATGCCATTCCGGAGCGTGTTGCCTAGCCGGGTCCGTTCCATGGCGACTCACCTCTCGCACTGGACGTCGTTTTGATCGGCCAGCGGGCATCCGGGGCGCGCACAGAGATCGCGGTGTTATCCCCAGTTGGTCGAATTACTGTTGTCTGGGCTGCCCGCCTGTTCTTTTCATCCGAGCATACGCCTGGAGTCCCAGAGGCTCAACGCACTCGGCAAAACCCTCAACGGTGCCGCTTGCGCCTGGCGCGCGGGTGCGCCGAGTCGTACACGCGGGCGAGGTGCTGGAAGTCGAGATGGGTATAGACCTGTGTGGTGCTGATGTTGGCGTGGCCGAGCAGTTCCTGTACGCCACGCAGATCGCCGCTCGATTCCAGCAGGTGCGTGGCAAACGAGTGCCGGAAGAGGTGCGGGTGCGCCTTCACGCCGAGACCCGAGCGACGCGCCCAGTGATCGACACGTAGTTGCACCGCGCGCACGCCCAGGCGCGTGCCGTTCTGGCCCACGAAGAGCGCATCCTCGGCCGCGGCCGCGGCCGCGAGCGCGCCGCGTTCCTTAAGCCAGCTCTTCAGTGCATCGAGCGCGCAACGCCCGATGGGCAGGATGCGCATCTTGTTGCCCTTGCCCATGACACGGACAGTGTGGTCGGCGATATCAAGGTCGCTCCGATTGAGCGCCACCAGCTCCTGCAGGCGCAGGCCGGAGGAGTACAGCAGCTCGAGCATCGCCTTGTCGCGCACATCGAGGCTCGCGTCGCTGCGAAACTCGAGCAGCCGCTGCATCTGGTCCGCATCGAGCGTATGCGGCAGGTGCTTGCCCGCTTTCGGGGCACGGACGTCGAGCCCCGGGTTGACGCTCTGTTCACCTTCGCGAATCAGGTAGGCGAAGAAGGTGCGAATGGCGGACAGCTGGCGCTGGATGCTGCGCGGCGAGAGCCCGCGCGCATGCTGGCGTGCGGCGAAGACTCGCACATGCTGGCTGTCGAGGTTGTTCCACGCAGCGAGTTTCTGCGATTCGCAGAATTCCGCGAGCGCGAGGAGATCGCGGTGATAGCTGCCCGAAGTCAGGGTCGAGAGGCGTCGCTCGGTGCGCAGATGACGCAGGAAGCGATCGATCAGCGCGCGCGCCCCGGCGTTCATCCGAACCGGGCGATGGCCTCGCGCAGGTGATCGCCCACCCGGGCCAGGAAGTCCGTGCTCATCGTCGGGTCGAAGCGGTCCGAGTCGCTGCTACCGATGGCGAGAAAGCCGAGCGCCGCGCTCTGGCCGATCGGTGCGAGCGCCACCGAGCCGATCTCGATGTTGCCGGAGCCGAAGAGATAGTCGCGCTGTGCATCGCGAACCTGGCCGCAGCGTGGCTTGGCGGCGCTCAGGAAGGTCTCGAACATCTTGAGGTCCGCAGTCTCGCGGCGCACCAGTCTCAGGAAGGGCCCAACGAGCGGCTTGAGCTCTTCAGTGTCCCGAAACAGCACCAGCACCGAGTGCATCGCTTCGAAATCCTCACGCAGCGACGCTTCGATCGCCACAACGGTTTCGGACAGCGTGCAGGCGCGGATCAGGCGCCGGGCAAACCGGTGGATCTTTTCGGTGAGAAGCTCGTTCGCGCGTGCAACGTCGATCAGCTCATTGAGCTTGCGCTCGAGGCCCTGGTTGCGCTCGCGCAGGACGTCCACCTGGCGTTCGACCAGCGACACGGTCTGACCGGTATTGCGCAGGTGCGGTAGCCGCAGGCGCGTGAGCAGGCTTGAATGACGCTCGAAGAAGTCGGGATAGGTCTGCAGGTATTGCACCACCGCGTCATCCGTCAGCGTTTCCGTCTTCAGTCCCCGCGCCTGCTGGGTCGTCATTTCTTTCTGCCCCCTGTTGCCAATATCAGATGTCCACCCGGCCTTCGAAGGATGTCTCCGTCGGCCCCTTGAGCCAGATGTGCTCGCCATCGCCCGGCCACGTCACGGTGAGACGTCCGCCGCGCAAGTCGACTGCCACGTCGCGCTCGAGCAATCCGTGCCGGCGGCCCACTGCGACCGCGGCGCACGCACCCGTTCCGCATGCCAGCGTTTCGCCCGTGCCGCGTTCGTGCACTCGCAGGCGAATGTGACCCGGGGCGACGACTTCCATGAACTCGACGTTGGTCCGCTTGGGAAAACGCGGGTGATTCTCTACGGCGGGACCGAGCCTGTCCACGGGCGCGGCATCCACCGCAGCGACGCGAATCACCGCGTGCGGATTGCCGATCGACACGGCGCCGATCTCGACTTCGCTGCCACCGGCCTGCAGCGGGTAGATGTACGCTTCGCCGCTGGCCTCGAAGGGCAGTGCGCGTGGATCGAAATTCGGCACGCCCATGTCCACGGACACGAGACCATCAGCGTGCACGCGCGCACGCACCAGCCCGCCGGGACTGTCCATCACCAGGTCACCGGGGCCGGCTCCCGATCGTTTCGTAATCAGCGCAGCGATGCAGCGTGCGCCATTGCCGCACTGTTCCACCTCGATCCCGTCGGCGTTGAAGATGCGATAGAACACCTGCGTGTCGGGCCGGCGCGCTGGCTCGAGCACCAGCGCCTGGTCGAAGCCGATCCCGGTATGTCGGTCGGCGAGCTTGCGGAAGGTTTCGGGGTCGGGGAGCGAGGCTTTCGGCGGGGCGTCGAAGACGATGAAATCGTTTCCGGTTCCATGCATCTTCACGAACTCGACCCGCATGTCGCGAGGATACCCGAAGTGATACCGTCGTGGCGCAAGACTGTCGGCGTTGCGCGACGCAGGGAAAACACGCCGCGCGTGCGTTTTGAATGATTCGAAAGCCTCGCGAAGCCGAAAATGGGCACCATCGGGGCTCAATCTGTGCGTGGTTCGACAGTAATAGCCGTCAGTGTCCCCGAAGATTGCGCCCGGTCCTGAGTCCTGGAGTCGTGCCCATGATGCGCATCCTGCTCACTTGCGTCCTGACGTTGCTGGTTTCCGCCGCATATGGCGAGGAACCGGCTCCGCAGGGAGAGACCGTTGCAGCCGAGTCCACCGAACCCGCCACGGTGGCGGAGGAACCCGAGTGGCCAGAGCTCAACTATCAGAACGGCGCAATCGTGCTGCCCAACAAGGTCGCGACGCTGTCGCTCACCGACCAATACCACTACCTCAGTCCCGAGGACACCGAGAAGATGCTGGTGGCCTGGGGCAACCCGCCGGGCTGGGAAACGCTCGGCGCAGTCGTTCCCGCGGATGTCGGGCCGTTCAGTGAGGATGGCTGGGCGGTGATCGTGACCTATATCGACGACGGCCACGTCAGCGACAAGGATGCCCACGAGATCGACTACAACGAGTTGCTCGCCGATATGCAGTCGGGCACTCGCGACGAAAGCGAGCAGCGTGTGAAGGAAGGCTACGAGGGCCTGGAACTGCTGGGCTGGGCGGCGCCGCCGCACTATGAAGAGGCGACGCGCAAACTCTACTGGGCCAAGGAGCTCAGGTTCGGCGGGAGCGAAGTGAACACGCTCAACTACGACGTGCGCGTCCTCGGTCGTGAAGGCGTGTTGTCGATGAACGCCGTCGCCGGCATGCCGCAGCTCGCCGGCATCGAGACCGACATGCAGCAGCTCCTCAAAGTCGCCGCCTTCAACGAAGGCTACCGTTACGAGGATTTCAACGAGGACACCGACCGGATGGCGGCCTATGGATTGGGCGCTCTGGTGGCGGGCGGTATCGCGGCCAAGGCCGGGTTCTTTGCCAAACTCGGCGCACTATTGCTCGCGTTCAAGAAGTTCATCGTCATGGGACTCGTGGCGCTCGGCGCGTTCCTCGCCAAGCTGTTCCGCGGCCGCAAGGCCGGGAGCGAGGGCGTCAGCGGCTGAGCCGCGATCGCGATCCTCGACGCTGGCACGCCAGCGCGCCCTGCTGCAAGCTTGGCTCGCATGAGCGAGCCGAGCGACGCGCTTCACCACGTCACGCTGCTGCCGGAAGGACGCACCTTCAGCGTGCGGCCTGACGAATCGATTCTCGATGCGGCCCTGCATCTCGGCATCAACCTGCCGCACAGCTGCAAGGGTGGGAGCTGCTCCGCTTGTCGGGCGCGCATCGTCTCTGGCCGCATCGTCTACCCATTCGGCAGGCCAGGGGGTCTCACAGCCGATGAAGAAGCGCAGGGCTTCGCGCTGCTCTGCGAGGCGCGGCCGGCCGGCGACGTCAGCGTCGATGTGCACGAGATCCGCCTCGCTGACCACGTCGAGATCAAGGACCTCCCGTGCCGCGTTGCGCGCAAGCAGTTGCTGGGTCCAGACGTCATGGCACTCTATCTGCAGCTGCCTGCGATCGAGACGTTCTATTTTCTGCCCGGTCAGTATCTCGACATCATGCTGCCCGGCGAACGGCGCCGCAGTTTCTCGATCGCCAGTCCTCCGCACGACAGCCGCTTCCTCGAGCTCCACGTCCGACGCGCGCCGGGCGGCGAATTCACGCAGCGCGTATTCACGGAGCTCAAGGAAAAGTCGCTGCTGCGAATCGAAGGTCCGTTGGGACAGTTCTGCTACAGCCACGATCCCGCCACACCCGCGCTCCTGATCGGCGGGGGCACGGGCTTTGCGCCGCTCAAGGCGATCATCCGCCACGTTCTGGAAAAGGGGCTGCAGCGCGAGTTGCATCTTTACTGGGGTGCGCGCACCCAGCCCGACCTGTATGAGGATCAGCTGGCGCGCGCCTGGGCGGCGCAGCACGCGAACTTTCACTACACACCCGTGCTCTCGGAGGTGGCAGGCGACGATTCGTGGTCGGGACGGCGCGGCCTCGTGCATGAAGCTGCTGTCGCCGATTTTCCGGACCTGAGCGGCGTGGACGTCTACGCGAGTGGTCCGCCCGCACTCATCGAGGCGATCCGGCGCGAGGGTACGGCACGCGGCCTGGCGGCCGAGCGGTTGCACTTCGATTCTTTCGAATACGCGCCGGATGCATTGGCCAAGATGCGCCGGCTGAATCAGGCCCGGTAGCCGCTCGAGACGGTTCAGCGCCGCGCGCTGTCGGTGTCTGCGCGCGCCTGGAAGCGTCGTGCCTTGATCTTGGGCATCTCCGCGCGATGGCCGATCGCCAGCGCCAGCCCTTCGCGCAACACGATTGCGGCACGTTCCTTCTCACCCAGCTGATCGAGAAGTTGTCCTAGGATCTGGTAGGTCTCCGGATGGCGGCGGATCGCAAGACTGGTCTCGAGGTAGCTGCGTGCTTTGCCGTAGAGCTCGGCGCGGATCGAGAGTCGCGCGCAAGCGACCAGCAACACCGGATCCTCGCGGCGCGAACGCAACCACTTTTCGGCGATGCCCAAAGGCTCCAGCGGCTCTGGCAGTTCGAGCTCGCCGTAGGCGGCGGCCAGCGACTCGTTCCACTCGTGGTCGAGAAACTCCTGCAGCACTTCTTCGGCAACCGCGTGATTGCGGCACTTCATGGCACCGCGTGCGTAGGCGAGGACGATTTCCGGCCGGCGGGTCGCGGGCTTCGAGGCGTCGTGCCACGCGCGCTCGAGCCGCTCGGCATCGCCGCTTTCTGCGGCCACCCGCAGCATCTCCAGGTATGCCTGGTCCATGAGCTCGTCGACTGCAGCGGGACGAATGCGCCGTGCGCCACGCAACTTGGGTTCGAGCGCGCGCAGCTTCTCGAACTGGCCGAGTTGCCGATACAGGCGTGCAAGCAACAGCAGGCCGCGCGGATTCTGCTGGCCGGAGGCATCGAGCTCCTGCAGGGTCGTGCGGGCCGCATCGAGCTGCTTGTGCTTGAGCTGGATCTCGGCCTGCGTGACCAGCACCGGCGCGACTTCCCCAGGTGCCGCTTCGCGCGCCATGCGCAGCCATCCGGCGCGTCGTTCATGGGCGCCCTGAAGGTCCGCGGCGCGCGCTGCGATCAGGTAGTTCACCACCGGCTGGGCGTTCTCGCGCGCACTGCGCGTGACCGTGATCTCGGCGGTCGGCCAATTACCCTCGGCCAGCTCGAGCACTCCACGAGCCAGATCGTTGCGAGCGCGTTGCTGGCGACGGGCGGCCTGCGCCTCGCGACGGAGCTTGCGCGCACGCAGCATTCGAATGAGCAGCCACAGGGCGAAGTAGGCGGCCAACACCAGCAAGACCAGGGTGATGACCGACATCTCGACCAGTACGCCGAGGAAACTGATGGCGACGTACCCGGCATCGATGCGCAACGCCGAGGCGAGCAACGCTCCGGTGAGCAACGCCAGGATCACGTAGGCACTGCGCTTCACGAGCCACCCGCCGGGCGTGGCGTGACGCGCTCGAGGAGCTGCAACGAGCGCGAAATGTCGGGCAAGGCCGGAGCGATATTCAGCTGCTCGAGCGCCTGCAGATCCTTTTGCAGGCTCGATACGCTCACGTCGCGCATGTCGAACATCTCTTCCAGCCAGCGTCGCGCCGCGCCTACGTTGGCGCGATAGTCGGCGGCATCGCCGCGCAGCGCCGCCATGCGAGCGCCGTACAGCAGCAGCTGCAGGTGATGGCGCCTCAGGCCTTGCTCCTCGAGCGAGACCAGCTCGACCGCATCCTCGCCGATGCGGCGGACGCTAACCATGCCTGTGAAGGAGTTCTTGACGACTTGCCAGGCACGGGCGAAGCCCGGAGTCGCATCCGACGCTGGCTCGTCTGGCCGATACTGTTCGGCAATCGATCCCAGCACTGGCAAGCGCGTGGCGAGCTCCTCGCCACTCGCCAGGCGGGCGACGATGCCCGTGATGTCGGGATGCGGAACTGCGCGCAGCATCTGGATTTCCTGCGCGAGCGTGCGACGCACGCCGTTCAATGCCGGGTCACGCAGCGATTGCAGGCGCGCGTCCGCAGCCACCAATGCGGCGAGCGCGGAGGCGTCGTCGCGCTCCAGCGCGAGGCGGCGATTGGCGATCTCCATGAGGTAACGCGCTTCGGCGACGACCCAAGCGCGTTCACCGGCTTCCGTTTTGGCCCGCACCTGCTCGAGCATCCTGGAGAGCTCGGCCACCTGCTGCGCCAGGGCGCTCATTTCATTGAGGCGTCCTTCGTCGGAGCGGTCGCGCTCCGCCAATGATTCAACTTGCGCGCGCAGTTGTGCCGAAGACTCGGCCAGCTTCTTCTGGTCGGCACGGATGGCATCGATGCCACCGCGCACTTCCGATTGCTGCCACCAGCCGAGCGCCGCAAACAGCAGTGCGACCACAGCGAACAGCACAGCAAGCAGCGCGCGCACCGAAGCGCTTTCCACCTTGCGGCGATCGCCGGTACGACGTTCGGCCTGGCGACGTTCGCTACCGACGGACCCTGAAGGCTCGCCGGAAGCAGGAGAAGACAGTTGATCCATCGCGAGCGGCTGAGCAGACGAGAGCGCTAGTATGCCGCTGCGCGCGTGCGATTGTCAGCCGCGAAAACGTCGCAGGACTTCCGTCGCTAGCCGGCGACTGACCGGCAACTCGCCGTCGTGTCCGCGCAACCGCACGGCATACTGGCCGTCAGCCGTGCGCTCGATCGAGGCAATGTGCCGGGCGGCGACCAGTGCGTTACGATGAATGCGCACGAAGTCCGGAGTGAACTCCTCTTCCAGGGAGCGCAGGGATTCCTCGATGAGCTCCTGGCCGCGGACGTGACACACCGTGACGTACTTCTGGTCCGCCAGAAAATAGAGCACTTCCTCAACCGGGATCAGGCGCAGCTCGCCGCGCAGCCGCACCGAAAGATGCGTGCGTCGCTGCGACGGGGTTGCATGCCGGGCGAGAGCGGTCAATTGCGGGCGGGTCAGCCGCGCCGCGCGCTGCAGCGTGTCGGCGAGCTTCTCCTTGCGCACCGGCTTGAGCAGGTAACCGACGGCCTGGGCATCGAAGGCGCGCAGAGCATACTCGTCGTACGCGGTGACGAAGATGACCGCTGGCGGCTCTTCCAGCCGACTGAGATGCTGTGCCGCCTCGACGCCATCCATGCCCGGCATGCGGATGTCCAGCAGGACCACGTCAGGCGCCAGGCGGCTGACCAGCGAGATCGCCTCGGTGCCGTTGGTTGCCTCGCCGGCGCATTCGCAGCCATCGAGTTCCTCGATCAAGCGCTTGAGCCGGTCGCGCGCCGGCGGCTCGTCATCGACTATCAGTATTCTCATGCCGGCACGTCGAGCATCGGGAAAGTCAGTGTGACCTGGTATTCGGCGCCGGTGTTTGCCACCTCGACGCGCGCGCGGCCGGGATAGGCAAGCTCCAGGCGTTCGCGGATATTCTCCAGCGCGATGCGATTGCCGGTGCGCGCCGGCCCCGCTGTGGCGCCGGGCAGCGGGTTCGATACGCGCAACTCGATCACATCGCCCTTGAGTGCGCCGCTCACGATCACCGTGCCGCCTTCGGGCAGTGGTTCGATGCCGTGGTAGATGGCGTTTTCGAGGAGCGGCTGCACAACCAGGCTGGGTACGAGGGTTCCCATGGGCAGTGCCTCCAGTCGCCACGTGACCTTGAGACGCTCACCGAGTCGCAACTCCTCGATCCGTTGATAGAGGCGCGCGACTTCGAGCTCTTCCTTCAACGGAATGCGTCCGCGCGTCTCCTTGAGATTGGCGCGGAAAAGATCTGCCAGGTCTTCAACCGCCTCCTCCGCCTGCGCCGGGTTGGAGCGTGTCAGCGCCGCGATTGTGTTCATGCTGTTGAAGAGGAAGTGCGGCCTGATGCGCGCCTGGAGCGCATCGATGCGCGATTTCGCCTTCATTTCCACGTTGCGACGCCACTCGTGCGCCACAAAGAAATAGCGCAACGCCATTGCGCTCACGATGAAAGCAATAAAGAGGTTGCGCAGCAGGAAACTCGCATGATCGGCCGGAAAGAGCGTCGCCACGCCGCTCTCGAGACCTTCGAACCAGATTCGGCCGAGCCAGAAAGTCACTTCCGAGATGATGAGCGTCACGGCGACCAGCAGCGCCAGCGAGATGAGCGAGGCACGAGCGACGTCGAGGCGCGCCAGCGCCGGGCGCGAGTAGCACAGGACGGTGGCGCTGCTCAGGCCGATCCACAGGATGAAGAGCGAGGTGCGCGCGAGATCGATCCAGAAGCCGTGCTGGAGCTCCTGGCGCGCGAGCGTCAGGACGATCGCAACCAGCTCCGAAATGAGCACGACCGCGAGCACCGTCTGGGTGGCGCAGAAATCCGGCAGGTAGAAGGCCGGTGGGGAGGGCGGAGCCGACTCGCTGGACTGGCTGTTCATGGATCAGGAGGTCGTGCCGCCCGCGACCGTCGCGCTCTCGAACATCGCCGCCTTGAGCCGAAACAGGCTGGAAATGTCCTCATCGCCGAAGCCCTGCTCGATGAGGCGTCGATAGTGCAGCAAGGTCATCTCGATGACGGGCAGCTGCACGCCGTGGCTCGCGGCCATGTCGTGACAGATGCGGAGGTCCTTCTCGTGCAGCCGCACGCGGAACCCCGCCGGAAAGGTGCCGCGCACCATGTTGGGCGCGCGATTCACGAAGTACCAGCTCGACCCGGCGCCCTTACCCAACGTGTCGATGACTCTGTCGAGTGGCAACGCCTCGGCGCGCGCGAACGCCATGGCTTCCGCCACAGCCTGGATGATGCCGGCACACATGATCTGATTGGTCGCCTTGGTGGCCTGGCCCGCGCCGCTTGGTCCGAGGTGCGCCACGGTCCGACCCATGGCACGCAGGAGCGGCGTCGCGCGTTCGAAGGCAGCAGGATCGCCGCCCACCATGATGGCAAGCGTTGCGTCGCGGGCGCCTTCGACACCGCCACTCACCGGGCAGTCGAGAAAATCGACGCCTTTCGCTTCGAGACGCCTGGCCGCGGTTCTCGCCGTAGTGGCGCTTACGGTCGAGCAGTCGACCACGATCGCGCCGCTCGGCAGCACCCGGGACAGGCGCTCGACGATTTCAAGCACGTCAGCGTCCGCGGAGACACAGATCACCACGCTGTCCGAGCGTGCTGCTAAATCCTCGATGTCGCGCGCCACCGGTGCGCCAGTCTCGGCCGCGAAAGCCTGGGCCTTGTCGGCGCCGCGGTTCCAGGCCGCTGACAGCAAACCATTCTTGTGGAGGTTGCGGGCCATGTGCCGGCCCATGGCACCGAGCCCGATGAAGCCTGCGCGCATGGTGGTCGCTCCGGTGCCTTCAGAGGGTCTGTGATGCGCGCGACGCCATGGAGGCGCGCGCGGGCGGCGGACACTCTAGCAGGACGGACGGCTTGGGGGGTGAGAGCGATCAGCTCGGACCGCAGACCTCATCCATCGCCTTGCGCGCATTCATGCGCGCTTCGTCGATTTCGGCCGAGGTCAGGTACTGACGCTCGCCGTCCTTGCCGACGCGATAGAGCTTCTGCGATTCGATGGCGACGCGATACGCTTCCTTCGCGTCCTTGCATTGAGTCTCGCGCGTCTTGGCGAGGTCCTTCTGCACGGCCTGGCTCGTCGCCTGCTCGCGCTGCTGCTCAGTTGCCTGCGCATTTGCCTGCTGCTGGCGCGCACTTTCGGCGCTGGTGCGCTCGGCAACGGCTTGCGGGTTCGAACGGCGCGAGGCCACGGCCATCCGTTCGGCCGTATCCGCATCCGGGCGGTCGCTGTAATGCACGCGACCCTGGGGATCGACCCACTTGTAGACATCGGCTGATGCGCCGAATGACAAGGCCATCAGACCCAGTACCGCAGCAACTCGCATCACCATGCTCATCCTCCCAACCGCACGGCGCGCACTGCGATGTCTACAGTGCGTTGGCGTCCGTCTCGCCGGTGCGGATCCGTACCGCGTGACCCAAATCCTGGACGAAGATCTTGCCGTCCCCGATCTTGCCCGTGCGCGCGACCGCTGTGATCGCCTCAAGCACCTGGTCGACCCGATCGTCAGGCACGGCCAGCTCGAGCTTTACCTTGGGCAGGAAATCAACGACGTACTCGGCCCCCCGGTAGAGCTCAGTGTGGCCTTTCTGCCGCCCGAAACCCTTGACCTCGGTCACAGTGATTCCCTGAATGCCGATTTCTGCGAGCGCCTGCCGAACGTCGTCGAGCTTGAAGGGCTTGATGATGGCGGTAACGAATTTCATGCGATAGGGCCTCCGGGCCCGGCGTGAGGCAGTTTAACAGAATGCTTCCAGCAGCCCGGAACGCCCCGGGAAACGTGCGGGATCGCACTAATTGCCCGCAAATCCAGGCGAATCTTCAGGTGTAGGCACGCTCGCCGTGCTCGTTGGTGTCGAGCCCTTCGCGCTCCACTTCTTCCGTTACGCGCAGGCCGACGAGGAGCTTGACGATCCAGAAGGCGGCGAGTGCCACCACAGCCGTCCACACGATCACGAGTCCCACAG
The DNA here is from genome assembly GCA_035455565.1 of Steroidobacteraceae bacterium. GTDB lineage: Bacteria > Pseudomonadota > Gammaproteobacteria > Steroidobacterales > Steroidobacteraceae > DATBVX01. The sequence goes on from DATIEU010000251.1 coordinate 39,149, forward strand.
CCTTGGCCTGTATGAGGAGTTGTGCCCCGATGCCGGGATAACCCATGGACACCGTCACCCAGTCGGTGACGAGACCGGGGCCGCCGAGCGCGGGTGAGTTGAAGACGCCCGTGAGCAATGCGCCGAGAATGCCGCCGACGGCATGCACACCGAAGACATCGAGCGAGTCGTCGGCCCTGATCAGCCGCTTGAGACCGGTAACGCCCCACAGGCAGACGATGCCGGCCGCCAGTCCGATCACGAACGCACCGGGGATCCCGACATTACCGGCGGCCGGCGTTATGGCCACGAGTCCCGCGACGGCACCCGACGCAGCGCCGAGCATCGAGGGCTTGCCCTTGATGATCCACTCCGCGAACGTCCACGCCAGCACGGCACAAGCGGTGGCCAGATAGGTGTTGATGAAGGCCAGCGAGGCGAATGCGTTGGCCTCGAGCGCCGAGCCCGCGTTGAAGCCGAACCACCCAAACCACAGCAACGCCGCGCCGACCATGGTCAGCGTCAGGTTGTGCGGGGTCATGGCTTCGCGGCCGAAACCGATGCGCTTGCCGAGCACCACGGCGCCCACCAGGCCCGCGACGCCCGCGTTGATGTGCACCACAGTGCCGCCCGCGAAGTCGAGCGCGCCCCACCCCCAGATCAGACCAGCGGTCGCATTGGCAGCGCCGGCCGCTTCGGGAGACGAATAGGCATCCGGTCCCGCCCAGAACCACACCATGTGCGCCACCGGGCAGTAGGAGAAGGTGAACCAGATGATGATGAAGAGGAGCGAGGCTGAGAACTTGATGCGCTCCACCAGCGATCCGAGGATCAGGCAGCAAGTGATCGCAGCAAAGGTCGCCTGGAAGGCGACAAACACCAGCTCGTACATCGGCGTGCCCTTGCTGAAGGTCGCTCCCAGCGAGAAGGCACCCGTCGCCGCATCGAACGTGCCGTTGAGGAACAGGCGATCCAGGCTTCCGAAGAACGCGTTACCGGTCGTGAACGCCAACGAGTAGCCGTACACACACCACAACACGCTGATGAGCGAGAAGCCCACGAATACCTGCATCAGCACCGAGAGCATGTTCTTGCTGCGGACCATGCCGCCGTAAAAGATCGCCAGCGCTGGCACCGACATGAGCAGTACGAAGGCCGTGGACGTGAGCATCCATGCCGTATCGCCCTTGTCGGGCACTGGCGGTGGCGCGTCCTGCGCGAATCCCAGCGCGGGAAGTAGCAGCGTTGCGAGGGCAAGCAATAGCGCGTGCCCCAGTGCCGGTGTCAGAGAAACCCCATTCGCAGTTTTGGATTCGTTATGCACGTTGGCTCCTCACTGAAAGTCGCTCCCCAATCAGATCGCGGCCGCGCCCATCTCGCCGGTCCGGATGCGGATCACGTCGGCGAGCTCGAGCACGAAAATCTTGCCGTCCCCGTACTGCCCGGTGCGGGCCACGTTGCCGATCGCCTCGACCACGGGTTCCACGATCGCGTCGTCCACCGCGACTTCGATTCGGGTGCGCGGGGCCGAGTCGAAGGCGTACTCAGCGCCACGGTAGTGCTCGCGCTGAACGGGCTGGCCGAAACCCAGCACCTCCGTCACCGTGAGCCCCTGCAAGCCGAGATCTGCGACCGCGCGGCGCACCTCGTCGAGCTTGAACGGCCGGATGATCGCCGTGACCAGCTTCATGGCAGCTCTCGAACGGGACGACTTGCACGCGTGGGCAAAATGCAGCTTCCATGCCACGGGCGCTGCCGCGTGGAATCAGTCAGTTAGGAGGTGGAGGAGATCGTCGCGACGGCGCACGCACCGTTTTGGCGCGTGCGGCATATCTGCGTGCATGGATCGGGAGCGCACTCTTGACGCACTTCCCCGGCGCTTCGATGCTGCTCCTCGAATCCCTCACATCAGGACCGCCATGGATCCCAAAGTCATCGATGAGCTTGCACGGCGCCTCGCCGCGGCAGTGCCCGAAAGCGTCTCCGCGCTGGGGCGCGATCTCGAGCAGAACTTCAAGTCCGTCCTGCAGGCCGGGCTCGCCAAGCTCGATCTCGTGACGCGCTCGGAGTTCGACGTCCAGGCCGGTGTGCTGAGGCGCACCCGGGAAATGCTGGAAGCCATGGACAAGCGCCTCCATGAGCTGGAAGCGGAGCTCGCGAAGAAGACCAAGAGACGTTGACGATCTCGGCCAGGGAGGGCGGTCAGTGCTCGCCACGGTGCTCAGCCGGGCGCAGTTCGGCATGGAAGCTCCACAGGTGTGCGTCGAAGTCCACGTCGGCGCGGGGCTGCCGGTCTTTTCCATCGTGGGTCTTCCTGAAGCGGTGGTGAAGGAAAGCAAGGAGCGTGTCCGCTCCGCGCTTGCGACCGCACGTTTCGAATTCCCCGCCGGTCGAATCGTCGTCAACCTGGCGCCAGCCGACCTGCCCAAGGAAGGCGGCCGGTTCGATCTGCCGATCGCACTGGGCGTGCTCGCTGCCTCCGAGCAACTGCCACGCGAGGCATTTGCCGGCTGCGAGTTCTACGGCGAGCTCTCATTGAGCGGGGAACTGCGCGCCGTGCGCCGCCTGTTGCCGGCCGTCTGCGAGGCGAGCGCCGCCCGGCATCGCGTGGTGCTGCCGGCGGCAAACCTGGCGGAAGCCTCGCTCGTCCGCGGCGTCGAGGTCGCGGCCACAGCACATCTGCTCGAGGTATGCGCTCACGTGACTGGTACGACGCCGCTCGTCTTTGGTAGCGGGGCGTCGCGCGGGCGTGCGGACATCAACTATCCGGATCTCGGCGAAGTGCGCGGCCAGGTCCACGCCAAGCGGGCACTCGAGATTGCGGCGGCGGGCGCTCACAGCCTGCTGATGATCGGGCCACCCGGTTCGGGCAAGAGCATGCTGGCCCACCGCCTGCCCGGAATTCTCCCGCCGATGACCGAACGCGAGGCGCTCGAGACCGCAACTGTGGCATCGATCAGCGCGCAGGGGTTTCGTCTGCAGGATTGGGCACGGCGACCGTTCCGGGCACCCCACCACACGGCCTCCGGAATCGCGCTGGTCGGCGGCGGCTCGCATCCGCGTCCCGGGGAGATTTCGCTCGCTCACAACGGCGTCCTCTTTCTCGACGAGCTGCCCGAGTTTCCACGCCACGTCCTCGAAGTGCTGCGGGAGCCGCTGGAGAGCGGCACGATCACGATCTCGCGGGCCGCACGCCAGGCCGATTTTCCCGCGCGCTTCCAGTTCGTCGCCGCCATGAATCCTTGCCCGTGCGGTTACCTCGGTGACGCGCGAGGGCGGTGCCACTGCACGCCAGCCCAGGTCGAGCTCTACCGCGCGCGGATCTCGGGGCCGTTGCTCGATCGCATCGATCTGCACGTGGAGGTAGCGCGTGTCGATTCAACACAATTCGTGCTGAGTTCCGCCGCAGAGAGCAGTGTCACGGTGGCCGAGCGGGTCGCAACTGCCCGGGCCACGCAGATGGAGCGCTGCGCCCGGCCGAACGCTTTTCTCAGTGACAAGGACATCGAGGGAGTGTGTCGGGTTGAGCGGACTGCGGCTGCAATGCTCGTGCGGGCGCTGGAGCAGCTCGGCCTTTCGGCGCGCGCCTATCACCGGATTCTCAAGGTCGCGCGCACTATTGCGGATCTCGACGGGCGCACGTCGATCGCCGCGCCTCATGTCGGCGAAGCGATTCAGTTCAAGCGATTTCAGGCGATGCAGCGCGTGGCGTGAGGCGTTACGTGAGGCGTTGCGTTCAACGCGCGTGCTCGACCATGTAGTCGACGCCCTTCATGACCAGGTCGTCCGGCAGATCGACGCGGCCACCCTTGGGGGGCATGAGGCCGGTCTGCCCCTGGAACCCCTCGAGCGCGTGCTTGTGCAACGTATCCATGCCTTTGGCGATGCGCGGTGCCCAGGCTGCCTTATCACCGAAGCGTGGTGCACCACCGATGCCCTGTCCGTGGCACGCCGAGCACGCGCTGTTGTAGAGGTCTTCGGCGCTTTGCGGGATTGGCAAACCCGGCGCCGCCTCCGTGGTCGTTGCCGAGGCCTTTTCCACGATCGCGAGCGCCGCATTGTCCTCGCCGGCGATTGCCACGCGCGCGAAGGGCTTGGTGCGGTCATGGACGCTCGCCAGTTGCAGCGCCTCGGCCTTGACCTGCGCGCCCTGCGTGCTGCTGCCGACGACGCGGGCGAACGCGAACAGCACGATTGCTATGGCGATCAGGAGTCCGAGGACGAGGCTGAAGTAATTGGCGAAATGGCTGTCGTGCTTGCTCACGTCTGCACCCCCGGCGAAGGCGCGCAGTATAGCCAATCTCCCAAGAGGGGAGTGGTTGGACGCTGCCGGGCGGCGGCGGTTATGATGCGCGCCCGCCGATTTCCCGGCGCCCACAGCTACATCACGCGCGCTCGTAGCTCAGCTGGATAGAGTACTGCCCTCCGAAGGCAGGGGTCGTGGGTTCGAATCCCGCCGAGCGCGCCATCCACAGGCGGTCGCGACCCTCTGAATCTCTTTTTCTCGATCCTCGTTGCACAACGAACACGTGGTTTCCTACAGGGACTCCAGTCCACACCGAACAGTTGAGCGTGTAATCTGTGCGGTCGAGGGCCCGAAGAGGACAGCGATGACTCTGTATGAAGAACTGAAGCGCCGTCAGGTCTTTCGCGTGGCCGCCCTTTACGCGGGCATCGCGTGGATCGTGCTGCAGGCGGCGAGCATGGCTTTGCCCGCATTCCATGCGCCGGACTGGGTCTTCCGGACGCTCATCATCATCGGGCTGATTGGCTTCGTCGTCGTGAGCGTACTGGCCTGGGTGTATGAGCTGACCTCACACGGCTTGAAGCGCGACGCTGAGGTCGTCGCCGACAAGAAGCTGCGGCCCTTGTTTGGCGGGCGCAAGATGAATGCGTTGCTGATCAGCGTCCTGGCGATCGCGCTTGGCATATCGCTATATGGCAATTACCGCGCGGAACGTTCCCCTGCGCCGGCGATGCAGGCAATCTCGGTGCTGATTGCTGACCTTTCAAACCGCACGGGCGATCCAGTGTTTGACGGCACGCTCGAGGAAGCACTCGGGGTCGGGCTGGAAGGCGCGCCATTCATCACGAACTACCAGCGCGAGCAGGCCCGCCAGCTGGTCGAGCAGATCCGGCCGGGTAGTCAACTCAACGAAGAGAGTGCCCGACTGTTGGCGGTACGGGAGAGCATCAATATCGTGCTCTCGGGCACGATCGAACCCTCCGGCGACGGCTATTCCTTGTCAGTGCGCGCGATCAATCCTGCGGATGGCAGCATCGTCAGGGAAGCGAGGGCAAACGCTTTGTCACGGGACGCCGTGCTGACAGCGGTCGGAACGATTGCTGCCCAGGTTCGTCTAGCCCTTGGCGACACGTCGCTGAAGGGCGGCACGCTGTCCGACGAGGAAACTTTCACGGCCGCCTCCCTCGAGGCTGCAAGCTATTACACCCACGCGCAGACACTGGCGGCCCGTAACAAGGACGCGGAGGCACTACCGGTGTACGAAAAGGCTGTCGAAGCCGACCCGCAATTCGCTCGAGCGTATTCCGGCTGGGGGCTCTCGGCATTCAAGCTCGGGCGACGGACCGAGGCCACCGAGAAATGGAACAGCGCGCTGAAGCTTCTCGACCGCATGACAGAACGCGAGCGCTATCGCACGCTCGGCCTCTACTACTCCGTCGTGTCCCTCAACTATGAAAAGGCGATCGACAACTACAGCCAGCTCGTCAAGCTTTACCCCGCAGACGGCGCCGCGCACAACAATCTCGCGATTTCCTACTTCATGACGCTGAACTTCCCGGCTGCGCTCGCGGAAGGCAAGCGCCTGCTCGAGATGTATCCGGAGGACATCCAGTTCCGCGCGAACTACGCGCTCTACGCGATGTACGCCAGCGACCTCAAAGCCGCAGTCGAGGAAAGCGGCAAGGTGCTCAAGGCGGATCCCACCTACTATCTTGCGTACCTGCCAGTTGCGATGCAGGCGATGACCATCCCGGACTCGATCGCGGCACGGCGGGTGTATGAGCGCGCTGCCACCCAGGGGGACTCGGGTGCGTCGCTCGCCGCCATCGGACTCGCCGATGTCGCCCTGTATGAGGGCAAGGCGGCTGATGCGGAAGACATTCTGCCGAGCGCTATCGCCAAGGACCAGGCCGACAGCAATGAGCAGGGTGTCGCGTCGAAGCGCGCCGCACTCGCCAAGGCCTATCTCCTGCAGGGAAAGCGCCAGCAGGCATTGGACGTGTTGCGGGAACTGACTGCGAAGGCGGCGACCAACGCAGAATGGGTGCCCGCGGCGCTGTTATACGAAGAGCTCGGCGAGGTCGCCGAGACGAAGAGGATCGCGGACCGGTTGCGAGGTGACCTGCAGCCACAGAGCCGAGCCTACGCGAAAGTGCTCGATGGTCTGCTGGCGCTGCGGGCAAAGCGAGCGGTAGAGGCAGTCGATGCGCTGAAGACCGCGCTGGGCTTCGCCGACTTGTGGCTCGTTCGATACATGCTTGGCGAGGCGTATCTCGCCGCCGGTTACCCGGCCGAGGCGAAGTCCGAGTTCGAGGCGTGCGTGAAGCGCCGCGGCGAAGTGATGGCGCTGTTCCTCGACGATACACCGACCTATCGCTACTACGCGCCCCTTCCGCAGCGACTTGCTGCGACCAACGCAGACCTCGTTCGCAGACTCTCGGCCACGGCCGAAGAGTAAGGAATAAGCCCCGCGTTCGATTGAACGCGGGGCCGCAGTCAGAAACGCCTTCCTTGCAGTCGGCCGTCGCGCTATTTCGTCAGCGTGACGCTGTTCCTGCTCACGAAGGTCTGGCCGGTCTGGACACTGGTGACAGTGATGTTGTAGCAGCCTGTAGTCAGCCCCGTGGTCTTCCAGTTGAATTGCCAGTTGAGAGACGAAGCCGAGTAGCGGTAATCGCTGCTGCCCGGGAAACTGGCAATCAGCGCCCCCAACGTGCCCGCCACGCAGGTCTTGCCTGAGGAGTAGACCTTCACGAGTGGTTGCGCGAGTGAGCTATCCACCCGGCCGCCGTTGCTGCCCGTGAAGCCGAAGTCGAGCGGCACCGAACTGTTGATGCTCTTGCTGCCGCTTGCGTAAACGCCGTCGAGCCCGCCATAGGGTGCGGTGTTGACGGTGACCGTAAATGACTTGGCCGCGACATTGCCAGCTGCGTCGGTCGCTGTGCAGGCTACTGTCGAGGTGCCCTTCGGAAAGCTGCCGCCCTTCGTCAAGTCACCGCTGGTCACACCTGGCGCAGTAGAGGTGCAGGCCAGCGCCGTCACACCGACGTTGTCCGTGGCGGTGACCTGGTAAGTGACCGTCGCGGTCGTACCGCTGGTTGACGCAACGATGTTTGCCGGGACCGACAGCGCCGGCGGCGTCGTGTCGCGCACGGTCACGGTGAACGTCTTGCTCGCGCTGTTGCCGCCGCCGTCGGTGGCGCTGCAGTTGACTGTGGTCGTGCCCAGCGCGAACGTGCTGCCCGAAGCCGGAGCGCAGCTCG